>NZ_JANLVV010000227.1:0-5943 GCF_031364185.1 Salinibacterium sp.
CTGGTGATTGGGGCTGGTGGTCTCGGCAGCAGCGTGATCCCGTCCCTGGCCGCCGCCGGCGTCGGAACCATCGGCATCGTCGACGACGACCGGGTGGAACTCAGCAACCTGCACCGCCAACTCATCCACGGCGTGGCCGACATCGGGCGCGGCAAGGTCGACTCCGCCACCGACAGTGTCGCGGCGCTGAACCCAGACACCAGGGTCGATGCCGTCGCCGAGCGGCTGACGGCGGCAACCGCACTCGAACTGTTCGCACGATACGACCTCGTACTCGACGGCAGCGACAATTTTGCCACGAGATACCTCGTCGGCGATGCCGCCGCGCTCACCGGCATCCCCGTGGTGTGGGGCTCCGTCTCGCAGTACGGCGGGCAGGCCAGCGTCGCCATGCCCGGCGGGCCAGGGTACCGCGACCTGTTCCCGACACCACCGCCGCCGGGCTCGGTGCTGTCGTGCGAGGCCGGCGGCGTGCTGCCGACGGTGGTGGCGCTCATCGGCTCGATCATGGCCACCGAGGCGATCAAGCTCATCACCGGCATCGGCGACACGCTCAGTGGTCGAGTCACGGTCGTGGATGCGCTGGCCGGGTCGTTCCGTGAGCTGGCGTTCACGCGAGACCCGACGGCGGCGCCCATCACCGCGCTGATCGACTACGAGGCGTTCTGCGGGGCATCCGGAACCACCATCGCCCCCGCCGACCTGGCCGTTCGAGGCGGCGCGTTCACGCTGCTCGACGTGCGCGAACCGTGGGAGGCCGAGCTGGTGTCGCTGCCCGGATCTGTGCTCATCCCGCTCGGCTCGCTCGAAGAACGCCTGGATGAACTCGACCGCTCAACGCCCATCGTCGCCTACTGCCATCACGGCATTCGCTCGGCGCACGCCCGTGACCTGCTCGCCTCGCACGGCTTCGACACCAGCCACCTCGCCGGGGGCATCGACGCCTGGGCGAAAGAACTCGACCCCGCGATGGCGCGGTACTGATGCCTCACACCAGCGTCGACGATCACGCCGCGCTCGTCGCCGCGATGCTCGCCCCTGCACTCATGCCGCGTCCAGAGACGGTGCCGCTCGACGACGCACTCGACCGGGTGACGGCCTCTGCGGTCGCGTCGCCGGTCGACCTTCCGCTGTTTCGAAACTCCCAGATGGATGGATACGCCGTGGTCGCCGCCGACCTTGCGACGCTGCCCGTCACCCTCCCGATCGCCGGCGAGATCGCGGCCAGGCCCAGTGATCCGCTGCCGCTGCTGCCGGGATCCGCGGTGCGCATCATGACCGGAGGCGTCATGCCCCGCGGCGCGGATGCCGTGGTGCCGGTCGAAGACACCACCGTGGACGGCAACCACGTGACGATCACGCGCCCACGATCGGCCGGCGATTTTGTGCGCAACCCCGGCAGCGACATCCACCGCGGAGACCGGCTGCTGCCGGGCGGGCTGCGGCTGGCCTCCCGCCACCTCGCCGCCCTCGCCGCCGCCGGCCTGACCACGATCGACGTGGTGGCCCGGGTGACGGTCGCCGTGATCACCACCGGTTCCGAGCTCGTCCCGCCCGGCGTCGAACCGGTGCTCGGGCAGGTGTTCGACTCCAACGGGACGGCTCTCGCGGCCGCCGTGAGGGCGGCCGGAGGGGTCGTCACGTTCCGCACGCACGTACTCGACGATCGTGACGCCATGCTTGCGGCCCTGCACCGGGCCACCGCGGCCGACGTCATCCTGACCTCCGGAGGCATCTCGATGGGCGACTACGAGGTGGTGCGCGAGACGCTGGAACCCTTCGGCGCACGGGTCGGTCACGTCGCCATGCAGCCCGGCGGCCCGCAAGCGACCGCCGTGTTCGAGGGCACGCCCGTGATCTGCTTCCCCGGCAACCCGGTCAGCACACAACTGTCGTTCGAGGTATTCGTTGCACCGCTGCTGCGCGAGGTCGCCGGGCTGCCGGCGGCGGTGCGGCGGTGGCGCCCGCTGACGGCCGGCACCGCGTCCATGGCCGGGAAGCGGCAGTTTCTGCGCGGACGGGCGGATGCCGAAGGGCGTGTGACCCTGGTGGCGGGGCCCGGCTCGCACCTGGTCGCCGGGCTTGCGGCATCCACTGTGCTGGTGATCGTCCCGGAGCAGGTTACAGAGCTTGCCGCTGGGGATTCCGTGGAAACATGGGAGCTATGACCGACGCCCCCGCACTCAGCCACCTCGACGGCGATGGTCGCGCGCGCATGGTGGATGTGAGCGATAAAGCCGTCACGAAACGCACGGCGACCGCGATGGGCCGGTTTTCGAGCACGGCGCAGGTCATCGCGCTGGTTCGCGCCGACGACCTGCCCAAGGCCGATGTGCTCGCGACCGCGCGGATCGCGGGCATCCAGGGAGCCAAGCGCACCAGTGAGCTGATTCCCCTGTGCCACCAGCTCGCGCTGAATTCGGTCACCGTCGATTTCGAGTTCGGCGACAATTCGATCATGATCACCGCCACAGCGACGACAACCGGGAAGACGGGGGTCGAAATGGAGGCCCTGACCGCGGTCGCCATCGCCGGGCTCACCCTGCACGACATGACCAAGGCTGTCGACCCGCACTCCGTCCTGGGTGAGATCAGGCTGGCCAGCAAGAGCGGCGGCAAGAGTCGCGGAACGGTGCGCCCCTCGACCGCCGCCGTAGTCGTTGCCTCGACGGGTGTGGCTGCGGGCACTCGAGTCGACACCACCGGCCCACACATCGCCGAGTGGCTCCGCGAACGCGGCTACCACGTCGACCACTCGGTCGTCGCCGACGCTGATGTCGCGGCCGAACTCAGCCGCGTCATCGACACCTGCCCGGCCGTGATCATCACCACGGGCGGAACGGGGATGAGCCCGACCGACCAGACGCCGGATGCCACCCGGGCGCTACTCACCCGCGAGCTGCCCGGCGTCGCCGAGGCGATCAGGGCGCGTGGGCTGCCGCACGTCCCCACCGCTGCCCTCAGCCGCGGGCTTGCCGGCACCGCGGGCGACACCGTGATCGTCAACCTGCCTGGCTCGACCGGCGGTGTGAAAGACGGCCTCGCCGTGCTCGACAAGCTGCTCGGCCACCTCGTGGCCCAGGTCGGCGGAGGCGGCGCCCATGAGTGACGTGCTGGCCATCATCTCCGACGAACCCCTCGAGCAGGACAGGTTCGAGGCGTTCGTGCTCGACAGCGCGAACGGTGCCATCGTGACCTTCCGCGGGATCGTCCGTGACCATGACCACGGGCAATCCGTGTCTGCGCTCGACTACCAGTCGCATCCGGATGCACAGCGGTTCCTCGAGGAGTGCTGCGCCGGCGTGGCCGCCGAGTCGGGGCTGAGGGTCGCGGCCGGCCATCGCACGGGATCGCTGGTCGTTGGGGATGTCGCGCTCGTGGCATCCGTCGCCGCACCGCACCGCGCCGAAGCCTTCGCTGCCTGCGAGAAGCTGGTCGAACTGATCAAGCACACCGTGCCAATCTGGAAGCGCCAACACCTCGCCGACGGCGCGACGGAGTGGGTCGGGCTGTAGCGTAAGCCGAGCCGGAGTGACGCCGGCCACAGTCTTACAGAACACTGACGGCAGCCTCGCGTGAGCCTCTCCCGGCTCGGGTGGGTCGTATTCTGTGAACGTGACCCAACACACCCCCGCACTGCCGGGCAATGGCGATCTGCATGATCGCCGAGTGCTTGTTGTGGATGATGACGCCACCGTGCTCGAGGTCGCTAGCAGCTACCTGCGCCGGGCCGGCTTCATCGTCGATAACGCTAGCGACGGAGTCACCGCGATTGCCATCGTCGAACGTGAGACACCCGACCTCGTCGTCCTGGACCGCATGTTGCCGGGAATCGATGGGGTGGAGGTGTGTCGGCGAATCCGGCTCGACCGAGCGGTGCCCATCATCATGCTCACCGCTCGTGGTTCTGAGGATGACCGGATCCACGGCCTGGAGTCGGGCGCCGACGACTACCTCGCCAAACCCTTCTCGCCACGCGAACTTGTCTTGCGAGTGCAGTCCATACTGCGGCGTTCCATCGGAGAGTTCACCCCGCAGGGGGTCATCACCCGCGGCTCCTTCACCCTTGATCCGGCCGCGCGAATAGCCTCATCCTCCGGAACGGAACTCACCCTCACCGTGCGCGAGTTTGACCTTCTCGCCTTCTTTCTTAGGCATCCCCACCAGGTTTTCGGCAGGGTGGAATTGCTCAAAGCGGTCTGGGGCTGGACCTACGGCGACCTCTCCACCGTCACCGTTCACGTGCGGCGACTGCGCGAGAAGATCGAATCAGATCCCCGCAATCCGCAGCTGCTCACCACCGTCTGGGGTGTCGGATATCGATTCACGGCGGGCAGCGATGTCGTGGCCTGACCTCGTCGGAGTGACGCTGACCGCGCTGGTGACAACCCTTATCATCGGCGGTGTGAGTGTGCTGGTCATTGTCGCGCTCAGGCGATCATCGCTGATTCTGCAGCTCTGCATCCTGATGCTTGCCGCCATTGCTTCGGTCGTCGTGAGCATGATCGGCGCAGCGAACCAGATGTACCTGTCCGAGCACGACCTGACTGTCGCCATCAACGTCGCGGCCGTCTCGGGTGCGGTGTCACTGGCGCTGATCGGGATGCTCGGCATTATCGTTGTGCGCAACTCCCGGGCTCTTGCCTCCGCCGCCCGGCGCATCGGGGAGGGCGAACTTGTCGAGACGGCCGGCAAGCATTCCAGCACAGAGTTCACCCGGCTCGCCGACGAACTGGTTGCCACGAGTGCTCGGCTCGCTGAATCCCGGGCTCGCGAAGAAAGTGTCGAGGCGTCGAGACGCGAGCTCGTCGCGTGGATCTCACACGATTTGCGGACGCCTCTGGCGGGCATCCGGGCCATGGCGGAGGCGCTGGAAGACTCGATGGTCATCGACCCGCCACGCTATTATCGCCAGATGCGGGTGCAGGTCGACCAGCTGTCGAGCATGGTCGATGACCTGTTCGAGCTGTCGAAGATCGACTCGGACACTCTGCACCTGTCGCTCGAGGAAGTCTCGCTGTACGACATCGTCAGCGATACGGTTGCCGACCTGCAGATGATCTCTCGAGGGCGCGAGATCCGTATTGAGGCGCCGCATGGTCACGGTCTCGTCGTCATGGCAGACCCTCGCGAGCTCTCCCGCGCCGTCGGTAATCTGCTGGTCAACGCCGTCCAGCACACCCTGGTGGGGTCACCCATCACCGTGAGGGTTGACCTCGTGGCAGGGCGCGCGTCGGTGTCGGTGACCGACGCCGGTGGCGGCATCCCTGACACCGATCTCGGCAGGGTATTTGAGCCCGGATGGCGCGGCTCACCTGCTCGAACACCGCCCGCTCACGGCGGCCCGTCGAGCGGTGCCGGGCTCGGGCTCGCGATCGTCAAGGGCATCATGAGCGCCCACCGAGGTGAGGCCAGCGTGCATAACGTTCCCGGCGGCACCAGGTTCGACCTCGTACTGCCGATGGATGCATCCATCACGTTCTGATTCACATGCCAGCAGGCCCGTCGCCGCCCTGGGCTGTGCGTGTGGTCCGGATAAAGAGCCCCTGCTAGGTGCAGCGCGCGACGAACCACACGGAATCAGCCGCCGGCAAGGAGCAGCAGCACGTCTTTGCGCGACCCGAGCGCTCGCAAGTCGTTGTGGCTGATCACATGATCAATAAGAAACGACCCGTACTTGAGCAACCCTGCTTCCGCGTCTCGGGAAAGTCGGCATGCACTGACCCCACATCTCCGACCGTCGTGACACTATTCGGCGACTGGTGAAACAGAACCCGACCGCTGAGTGCGTGGTCCGAGGCCGATGTGCAGGAGAGTGCACCCTCCATGAATTGATTTGCCCTGCTCGCCTCGTTCAGGAACACATCCAGCTCATCGACCACGAACCCACGGTCTGCCACGGTTTACAATGATTTTTATAGAACATATCTTCGAATGTGTGCT
>NZ_JANLVV010000242.1:0-1973 GCF_031364185.1 Salinibacterium sp.
CATCGCCCTGACCGCCATTGCGTTCGCGCTGCCGCTCGCGCTCGGTACTGCCCTCTACATCAGCGAGTACGCGCCGGCCAAGATCAAGAACGGCCTCGTCACCATCGTCGACCTCATGGCCGCGGTGCCAAGCGTCGTCTACGGCCTGTGGGGTGTGTTCTTTCTCAGCCCCAACATCCTTCCGGTGTCGCAGTGGCTGTCTACGTACCTGGGCTGGATCCCCTTCTTCGCCGTGGACGGGTTCGATACGAGTGACCCCCTGGCGAGCCCGACGGTGTTCGCGGCATCCACCTTCATCGCAGGAATCGTGGTCGCACTGATGGTCGCACCGATCACCAGCTCGATCATGCGCGAGGTCTTCACGCAGGCACCGATCGGCGAGCGCGAGGGCGCGCTCGCGTTGGGGGCGACCAGGTGGGGGATGATCCGCAACGTGGTGCTCCCCTTTGGCAGCGGCGGCATCATCGGCGGCACGATGCTCGGACTCGGCCGCGCTCTCGGCGAGACCATCGCCGTATTCCTGATCATCTCGCCGGTCTTCGTCATCCAGCCGCACATTCTCGAGAAGGGCGCCAACTCCATCTCGGCGTTGATCGCCCTTCGCTACAACGAGGCCTCGGCGTTTGAGATCTCGGCCTTGATGGCGGCGGGACTCGCACTGTTTCTCATCACACTCGTCGTCAACTTCGTCGCATCGACCATCATCGGGCGCAGCCGCTCAGGAAGCCAGAGTGAGTGATGACCGACCTGCTCGAGCGAACCGAATCGCCTCGCACCTGGATCCGCCCGTCCGAAATGACGGAACCACCGAGGGTGCAAGAGCCCAAACGCTCGACCGCGACCATCCGCACGGTCGACGTTATCCGTCTTTTCGGAAGCGCCGCCGCCGCCGTCGGGTTCACGTCGTGGATCTACTTCTTCGCCCTGCCGCTCCAGGGCGAGTTCGGCTTTATCGTCATCGCCTATGTGATCTTTGTCGCGCTCTTCGCGCTGCTCACCTCGTTTGACGAAAACAGGGTCACGGTCAAGGACCGCATCGTGAGCGTCTTCGTGCACTCTCTTGCCGCGCTGCTGTTGATCGCTCTCTTCTCGGTGGTGATCTACACGGTCGGGCGTGGGCTGGCCCCGCTCGGTAACCTCAACTTTTTCACCGAAGACATGAGCAACGCCGGCCCACTCGACCCGCTCACCCAGGGAGGGGTGCTGCATGCCGTGCTCGGAACCCTGATCATGATCGCCATCGCGCTGGCCATCAGCATCCCGCTGGGACTGCTGACCGCTGTCTTCCTCAGCGAGTTTCCCGGCCGCTACGCGAAGTTTGTGCGAACCGTCGTCGAAGCCATGACGGCCCTCCCTTCGATCGTGGCCGGTCTCTTCATCTACGCGACGGTCATCGTCTTCCTGGGCTTCAACCGCTCCGGCTTTGCGGCATCCCTCGCCATCACCGTCATGATGCTCCCCATCATCATCAGATCGGCGGATGTCGTGCTCAGGCTGGTACCAGGAAACCTCAAGGAAGCAGCACGAGCGTTGGGCGCCTCCACCTGGCGAACCGTCTGGACGGTGACGCTTCCCACCGCGCGCTCCGGCCTGACGACCGCGATCATCCTGGGCACTGCGCGCGGGATCGGTGAGACCTCCCCGGTGCTGCTCACGGCTGGAGCGACCACGTTCCTGAACGTGAACCCGTTCAGCGGGCCGATGACCTCCCTGCCCCTGACGACCTTCACGTTCGTGAAGTCGCCGGAGCTGAACATGATCGCTCGAGGTTTTGGCACCGCGGCGGTTCTCATGGTTCTCGTGCTGATTCTGTTTGCGCTCGCGCGCGCCATCGGCGGCCGTGGGCCGGGCCAACTGAGCACACGCCAGCAACGGGCGCGCACCCGTCAGTCGAGGGATGACGACTACCGCTATCGCGCGAAGGCGCTCGGTGTGGGCGAGAGGGCGCGATTCACCATGTTCCGAAGAAAACG
>NZ_JANLVV010000275.1:0-1798 GCF_031364185.1 Salinibacterium sp.
TCGGCTTTGTAGAGCCCGTTGATGCTCTCCATGAGCGCGTTATCGTAGGCGTCGCCGACGGATCCGATCGATGGTGCGATGCCGTCGAGGGCGAGTTTCTCGGTATAGGCCAAAGAAACGTATTGGGATCCGGCGTCTGAATGTGCCCGCAGCTGCTGGGGTTGTATCGGGTGGCCTTGTCGACCGCGTTCCCAGAGACTCATCCGCAGCGGGATCATCACCAGCTCGACATGTTTGCTAGTCTGCGCGTGCCAGCCGACGATGCGTTGCGAGAACACATCAACGATGAACGCGACGTAAACCCACCCGGCCCAGGTGCGGCAGTAAGTGAAGTCCATCACCCTGGTGTGATCCGGTCGCGGGGCGGTGAAGTCCCAATTCAGGAGGTCTCCAGCGCGGATTCCGTCTTTGGCGGGGATCGTGGTGCGGATGCCCTTGTCTCGGCGGATGCCCAACAACCCGAGCGCCCTCATGGCCCTGTCGATCGCTCCACGGGACGCGCCGGTGATCGTGGTGCGCCGGATCAGCGCGGTCATCTTCCGCCGCCCATAGAGCCCTTCCGGAGTCAGCTTTCGCAGCTGCCGTCCGTTGACTTCGACACTGGTCCAGGCAGCCTCACGGACCGCGTCGAACACCTGCGCGTCGGTGACCGTTCGAGCAGCGACAGCGCCGCCCCGCCAGGCCCGGTAGGTGCGCGCGGCGATCTGGCAGTCCTGCTCGCGCAGAACCCGGCAGATCGACCAGGCCGCGTGCCCCTCGGATCTCATCGTGTCGATGAAACCCATCATCAACGGTTTCGGGGGTCGAGTTCCCCCACGAAGAAACTCTTCGCCGCCCGCAGGATCGCGACATCTTCACGCAGCCGAGTGTTCTCCGCCTTCAGCCGCTTGATTTCGGCATGGTCGACGGAGCTCACCCCGTCGCGGGTACCGTCGTCGATATCGGCTTGCAGCACCCACCGGCGCACGGATTCGTGGCCGACACCGACTTGGCGAGCAAAGGCCGCTGACGCGGCCGTCAACGACGGGTACTCCGACCGGTGCTCACGCACCAGCCGCACCGCCCGATCGCGCAAGGCAGGATCGATCTTCTTAGGCATGACATACATCCTTGCAACTCAAAAGGATGCGGCATCAAACCTGGGGCGCTTCAAAGTTCCTTGGAGGGGTTGACAACAACCTTGTGGTCGTGGCCGAACGTTCGATTCTTCGTGCTTTCTTCAAGAAGCCGACGCACTCATGGGTCCGGTACGTGAACATCGCTGAGGTAACGCACCGAATCGGCTTCCTCGACCCTGTCTGATGCCAAGTTAAGTTCTGTTGTGTTCTTGCTGCAGGTGGCGCCCCGGCGGTGACCGGGTGTTGCTACGACTAGCCCGACCGCCTGACCTCCACGGTGGCGCCGGTGGGTCCGGCGGTGGTGGGGGCGTCTCCGGTGACGGTCACCGCCCTGACCGCGACCACTTTGACGTATAATGCGCACGGGAACACGGTGAAGTTCGCTGATCAGACACTGGGCTGTAACGTGGCGGACCGGCGCCCGACGACCATCCTCACAGATGGCACGACGGTCGCCTACGTTCGGGATGTAACCTGCCGGGTCGTGTCCCACACGGACGACACCCGCCGGTCCCGGCGCGGGAGCTGCGGCGGCGACGATCCGTTACCTGTTCGCGGGTTCTGCCCTGTTCGGTGTCGCTACCGGTGCGGGGCGACCTACATGTTCAGCGGACCGCGACGGCTACAGGCGAGACCACATACAACCGCTGTGTTGGTCTCACAGCTATTTCACCTGCGTG
>NZ_JANLVV010000343.1:0-4053 GCF_031364185.1 Salinibacterium sp.
CCGGCTTGCGGCGTAGGGCGTCTGTCTTGCAGACGCCGTCGCGCGAATGCCGGCTCAACGACGGCTACGCGGAGATTCTCGTACATCTGGCTTCTTCCACGACTAAGGCCACCGAGGCGAGGGGAAATATTATCGTACCGACCGCACGCACTCTACCTCCAACGGGTACCAGCAGAATCGCTCGTCGGTGGGATGCTCCGGGAGCGGCGCGCAAGACCGAGCCCACCACAATCCCTAGGTAGGATTGTCGTGTTTGAAGATTCTGATTCCTCTCGTCCGGAGATATGTTGAACGCCCCACACCCCAGCGTGCACGAGACCGCCGACGTCGCGGGATCTGCCGTCATTGCGACGACGGCTCGTGTCTGGCACTACGCGCAGGTTAGAGAAGACGCCAAGCTCGGCGAAAATGTCGTGGTGGGCCGCGGAGCATACATTGGCACGGGCGTCGAGGTGGGCGACAGCTGCAAGATTCAGAATTATGCCCTAGTGTACGAGCCGGCCAAGCTCGCGCGCGGCGTCTTTATCGGCCCGGCCGCGGTTCTCACCAATGACCGTTTCCCACGCGCCATCAACGCCGATGGCACCCCTAAGAGCGCTGACGACTGGCACCCCGTGGGCGTAGACGTCCGCGAGGGCGCGTCGATCGGTGCAAGCGCAACTTGCATCGCTCCCGTCGTGATCGGGCGCTGGGCACTCGTAGGGTCGGGCGCTGTCGTAGTGAAGGATGTCCCAGACTTTGCGCTCGTGGTCGGCAGTCCCGCCCGGCGCGTGGGCTGGGTCGGCACAACTGGCCATCCCCTGAAAGAAGATTCACCGGGAGAATGGCTCTGCCCGGTTACCGGAGCGCGCTACCGCGAGGTCAGCGACGACGAATTGATAGAGGTGCAGTAACGATGATTTCAGCAGCACGGCCAGAGATAGGCGATGAGGAGCGCGCGGCGGTCGATCGCGTCATGCGTTCGGGCATGCTCGCCCAGGGGCCCGAGGTCGCGGCGTTCGAGACCGAGTTCTCCGCGATCGTCAACGGGCTGCACTCTGTCGCGGTCAACTCCGGCACGTCGGCCCTGCACATGGCCTTCCTGGCCGCAGGCGTCGGCCCGGGCGACGAGGTAATCGTTCCGTCGTTCAGCTTCGCAGCGACTGCCAACTCCGTGGCCCTGACGGGCGCCACGCCAGTGTTTGTCGACATCGAACTCGACTACTTCGCAACGGATGTGGCTGCAATCGAGGCAGCAGTTACCCCGCGTACGAAGGCGATCATGCCCGTGCACCTGTACGGGCATCCTGCCGACCTGGTCGCCATCAAGGCGATCGCTGAGAAACACGGCTTGCTGCTCTTCGAAGACGCCGCTCAGGCGCACGCTGCATCCGTCGACGGCATTCCCGTGGGTGCCTGGGGCATCGCGGGAAGCTTCTCGTTTTATCCCACGAAGAACATGACCGCGGGCGAGGGTGGCATGATCACGACGCCCTCCGAGGAGGTTGCACGAATGGCACGCGTTCTGCGCAACCAGGGTATGGAACGCCGCTACGAGAACGAGGTCGTGGGGTTCAACACGCGCATGACCGATATCCACGCGGCCATCGGACGGGTGCAGCTCACCAAACTCGCGGGCTGGACCGCACAGCGCCAGGCAAACGCCGCGTTCCTCAACGAGAACCTCGAGGGCGTTGTGACGCCACCTACCGCGCCGGGCGCAGTGCATGTGTTCCACCAGTACACAGTGCGCATCGTCGACCACGATCGTGACGCGTTCGCCGAGCAGCTCGCGCGGCGGGGCGTCGGTAGCGGAGCGTACTACCCAACGCCGATCCATCGCCTCCCGTCATTCAAGCTCAACCTTGACCTTCCGGTTACCGAAGTGGCGACAGCGCAGGTTCTCTCATTGCCTATCTATCCCTCGCTTACCGACGACGAGCTTGGCTCCATCGTCGAAGCGGTTAACACCGTGGCGAAGGCCGGGGCATGACTTTGCGCGCTGGCCTCCTCGGGCTCGGCGTAATGGGACGCAACCACGCTCGAGTGCTTTCGAGTCTCGACGGCGTCGAGTTCGTGGGTGCCTTTGACCCCGCCCCCAGTGTTCCTGACCGCGTGCATGACAGACCCGTTCTACAGGATCTCGATCAGCTTCTCGAGCTCGGTATCGATTACGCGGTAGTCGCAGCGCCCACCGCGAGCCACCTCGAAATGGGCACGCGACTGGCCAACGCCGGTGTGCACGCGATTATCGAGAAGCCGGTCGCCTCCACGGCCGAAGATTCCCGTGCCCTGCGGGACATCTTCGCAGCAAGGGGCCTTGTTGGTGGCGTCGGCCACATCGAGCGCTACAACCCGGCGCTGCGCGCTGCGCGACAGCGCATTGAAGACGGACTGCTCGGCGAGATCTATCAAATCGCCACACGACGCCAGGGGCCGTTTCCGGGACGTATCGCTGACGTTGGTGTTATCAAAGACCTCGCGACGCACGACATCGACCTCACCGCCTGGGTCGCCCAGCAGGAATATGTGTCGGTCAACGCTCGCACCACGTTCCGCAGCGGTCGCCCCCACGAAGACATGGTGACAGCCGTCGGCACGCTTAGCGGCGGCGCAATTGTGTCACACATAGTGAACTGGCTCACCCCTTTTAAGGAGCGGATCACGATTGTCACCGGAGAAAAGGGCGTGCTTGTCGCCGATACTTTAACCGCTGACCTGAGCTTCTATGAGAACGGCCGCATCCAAGTCGCATGGGATCCGGGAGAGTTCCGCGGCGTCTCCGAGGGCGACTCGACGCGCTTTGCGCTCGATCGAAAGGAGCCCCTGCTCGCCGAGCACGAGGCGTTCCGCGATTCCGTGCTCTCCGGCAAAGCGAAGGGGATCGTAACCTTTGCCGAGGGCACGCGCGTCGTGGAGATCGCCGAGCAGCTCGTGGCCGACGGCCTCGACCGACGAATCCGCTAGCCGGTGCATTCAGGCATGAGAAAGGCTTTTGTCATCGGTGGCAGCGGCCAGATCGGCAGCGCAATCTGCGAGCTACTGGCGAAGGAGGGATTTCACGTCAGCGCCGCGCACCGCGGCAGCAAGCCGGGGCCGTCCGTCGACGTGGAGTGGATCGTCTTGGATCGCGAGGACTCTGTCGCGCTTCGCGCTGCTGCGCGCGGATCTGATGTAGTGATTGACACGGTGCCGTACACGGAGTCTCACGCCGACCAGTTGGTTTCTCTCGGAAGTGACGTCGGTTCTCTCATTGCGATCTCAACCGGCTCCGTCTACCAGGGTCGGAACGGGTCGTACTTTGACATCGCCACGAGCGATGCCGACTTTCCGGACTTCCCGGTGCCCATCACTGAAGATTGCGCCACGATAGAAAACGATCGACCCACATATGGTCCTATGAAGGCGGCGATGGAACGCCGTCTCTCGACACGCTCGACGGTTCCGGTAAGCATCTTGCGCCCCGGAGCCGTCCACGGCCCCCGAAGCCCCAAGCTTCGCGAGTTCTATTTCATGCAGCGCGTTTTCGACGGACGCCCTCGAGTTGTTCTCTCACGAGGCGGCGAATCGCGATTCAGCACGTCGTCGACGGCAAACGTGGCGGCGCTGGCGCTCGCCTGTGTTCAGCACCCAGGTGCCGGAGTCCTCAATGCGGTCGACGAGGAAGGGCTGTCAACGCGGGAGATCGCACGCACCGTGTTCGAGGTAATGGGACACGAACCGGAGATTCTTAGTTTCCCCGGTGCCGCAGTCGGCAACTTGGGCGCGACTCCTTGGGACTGCGCCCGACCGTTCGTCTGCTCCATGGAGCGCGCTCGCAATGCAGTAGGGTACGTGCCAGCCGTGAGCTATCGTGAGGCCATCGAACGTGATGTCGAGTGGGTCACGTTGGCGCTGAAAACGCAGACGTGGCAAGAACTCTTTCCCAGTGTGGCTTCCCGCTACGGCACACCGGGCTGGTTCCCGTACGCCGAGGAGGATGCTTGGGCTACGGGCTCGACCGCTTAGACCTCGAAGACTGAGTCAGTCGACGAGGACTAGTGTGTTCCAGTCCTGGCCGATCGTCGACCATTG
>NZ_JANLVV010000379.1:0-1056 GCF_031364185.1 Salinibacterium sp.
ACCTTATGCCGCGGTCGCCGGCTGCCGGAGTCGCGGTGTTCAGGCCAGTCGACGCCGACTTCGCGCTGCTGGTGATTGAAGTGGATGCGGTGCTGCCCCTCGACGGGCCCGCCATCGCGCTGTGCCTCGACGGCGAGTTCACGCTGGGAGGGGCTTCGACGCTGCACCGTGGGGATGCCGTTTACATTGCCGACGAATCATCCCTGGATGTGCGGGGCGCCGGATCGCTTGTCATCGCTACCTCGTAACCGCAGCGGGCGACGTTTCATCGCGGACCGACCGGCCGCTGAGGCTGTGTGAAGATCTCGACGGTGTCGGCTGGCTTGAGGTGATCGACCACAGGAGCGGAGGGCATGGAGTCGATCGTCTCAACCGAAGAACTCGTCGCTGGTGTAGGCGATGAGACCGGCATCCCAAGCGATGTGAATCCAGAACGAGTTGTGACCCTGTTTCACACGCAAGGTGTGACACCCGCGGCCTTTCGCTATCAACGTCCATCCGGTGAGGCCGTAACTGGGAATTATCCGTCTAGAGGTGGCGCCTGTGTCCTGATGCGGATTTGTGACCGATGCCCATAATCTGAGTTCGCGCAGAGAAATTCTTCGAACACACATTCGAATGTGTGCTATCATTGGGTATGTCCCGCAGCGACGCAATCACCCATCAGGTGGATGCCGTCGCCCGAGAATTGAGCGCGCTGATCGACCTTCTGCGTGATGACCATGCCTTCGTTGCGGGCTCGGCCAGTGCCCTCGCTGAGGCGATAGCTGCCGTGGAGGGCGCCGGGCGGCTGATGGATTGTGCCCGCGTTCGCGTACTCGCGCCGCTGGTAGACAACTCTCTTCTGGCGGAGCGACTCGGCTATGCGTCGCCGACCGCAGCGGTAGCCGCGGTCGCTCGCATCTCTGAGCGGTCCGCACGCACTCGTTTGGCCGTCGCGGGCGCCGTAAGTGAACACCGAGCACTGTCCGGCGCTCTCCTTCCTGCCGAGCGCCCCGCCGTAAGCGAAGCCCTCGACGCGGGCCGCCTGGGCGTCGATGCCGCCAACCTCATCAC
>NZ_JANLVV010000381.1:0-8016 GCF_031364185.1 Salinibacterium sp.
CAGCACGACACCGGGTCTGACGATCGTGTTGGCGGCGGCGGAAGACATCGTCGACCCAGACACGAAAGCCGCCATCGATGACCGACTGCAGGTGACCCTGCGAAACGACACGGCGAGCGAGCTGTCATCCTTCGAGATCTATTACGTGATGACGGATGTGACGACCGGCCAGAGTGAAGCGTATTACCAGGCTCTCACGGGATTCACGGTGGCTGCGGGAGCTACGGCTACGCTGTCGTTTGACGGCGAGACAGGCCCGGGCCACTTTCCGGAGAACGCGTTCAGTATCTACCGAAGCTCCAAGAACCAGGTGGATTTCACCGTCGAAGTGAGCGCCGCTGGAGTAAAGGTCGCCAACGCCACCGCAACGAAGGGTTCTGGTGCAGGGGATGCCGCTGACTGACCCGGCCCTCAGGGGGCCAGCGTGAAACTGCTAGTGGTGGAGGACGACGTCCGCATCGCCGACGTTGTCCGGCGCACCCTCGCCGAAGCGGGGTATGCCGTGGATGTCGCCCACACCGCGCCGGCGGGGGTCGAGGCATTCGAGATAGAGACCTATGATCTCGTGGTGCTTGACCTCATGCTGCCGGGCCTTCCTCGGGGAGGAATGGATGTGTGTGCCCGAATCAGGGAGCTCAGCCACGACGTGCCCGTGCTCATGTTGACCGCGTTGGACTCCACTCGGAAGCGCGTCGAGGGGCTCGACGCCGGGGCCGATGACTACCTCGTCAAACCGTTCCACCTCGTCGAACTCCTCGCGCGCGTTCGGGCGCTTCTGCGCCGTGCGCCTCGCGCCCAGGCCCCTGTGCTTCGCGCGCAGGGAGTGACTCTCGATCCGGCGACGCGCACCGCGACCAGGTCAGGGCGCACGATGGTTCTTACGGCTAAAGAGTTCGCCGTGCTGGAATATCTCATGCGCAATGCGGGTCAGATCATCAGCGCTACCGAGTTGATCGATCACGCCTGGGACAGCAATTACGAGGGATTCAGCAACGTCGTGCAGACCTACATTCGCTACCTGCGCCAGAAACTCACCCTCCCCGGCGAGCCCGACATCATCGAGACTCGTCGGGGCGCCGGCTATGTGATCGCGGCAGATTCATGATCTTCCGTCGCGCGCTGGTCAGGCTCACGCTGACCTACACCCTGGTTCAGCTGATCCTCTTCGGAGCCTTCGCGCTGGGCATCTATGCCTTCGTGGTCGGCACCTTCGACATCGACGCCGCCGAACTGGATGGCGAGGCATCCCGCAACGTCGCAGAGCAGGGTTTCGCTAATCTGCGTACCGGGCTGATCACGGGGTACGCGCTCCTGGTGGTGGTCCTGCCCGTCTCAAGTTTCGTCATGGCTCGAGGCGCGCTGGCGCCCGTTCGGCGCAGCTATGAGTTGCAGCAACGGTTTGTGGATGGCGCCTCCCACGAGTTCCGAACCCCGCTCAGCGTCATTCAGGGCGAACTTGAGCTGGCCCTGTCGAAATCGCGCACCCCCGCGCAGTATCGGGCGGCAATGACCGTGGCGTTAGAGGCGGCCGGGGGACTCACCCGACTGACTAACGATCTGCTGCTGTTGACGCGCGCAGATTCGGGCGAGTTGGAAGCAACGTTCGAAACGGTCTCGCTCAACGATATTGTCGATCGTGCTCGGGAGGCGCTGGGGGTGGCAGCCACGAGGGTCGCCATCCGCGAATCCGAACCGGTGACCGTGCTCGGTTCGCCCGAACTTCTGACCCGCGCGCTGGCAAACGTTATGGACAATGCGGTCAAGTTCTCCGGCCCCTCGGGCCCGATCGAAGTGTCGCTTTCGTCCACAGGACGGGTTGCGAGTGTTCTCGTGAGGGATGACGGGCCCGGGATGACGGATGCCGAATCGGCTCATGCATTCGACCGGTTCTGGCGAGCACAGGAGGCGAGATCCACACCCGGCTATGGGCTTGGGCTGCCGTTGGTGCGGCAGATCCTCGCGGCCCACCATGGCCGGGTGAGCATAGCGTCGGTCGTGGGCGTCGGCACGTCGGTCACGGTGACGTTGCCTGTATCTCCATCGTTACTGTGATTGCAATCGATAGCGTTCACTCCGTTTCCTAGTTCAGAGGAACGGTCTTTAGACACGGCATTCTCCGGGACGTGAGAACTTCTTCAGGATCTGACATCTGCTGGGCAGCCTGCATCAAGCTAGCGGGCGCACTATGGCAGCGCGAGCACGCGGTAGCGCCAGCAGGTGACACGGGCCGCTTCGGATGAGATCGGAGGTCGAGTGACTGATGCTCGCGACTGCTGAACTCCCCGCACCGGGCATGACCTCCGTGCCCCGTCCGCGATGGCAATCCTCACCCGGCCTGCTCGCCACTCTGCTGGGTGCCATCGCCACAGTTACGTCCCTGACACTGGCGTGGATTCCGTCGTTCTGGGGTGATGAAGCGGCCAGCGTAATGTCTGCCCAGCGCTCGCTCGCCAGCTTGTTCCCCATGCTGGCCAACATTGACGCTGTGCACGGCGCCTACTACCTGTTCCTACATTTCTGGATTCAAGTATTCGGTACCAGTGAGTTCGCCGTTCGTCTGCCCAGCGCCATCGCCGTAGGCATCGCGACCGCGGGGGTAGTGATCCTTGTCGCGAGCATGGCCGACCGCCGCGCCGCCCTGATAGCCGGAGTGGTGTGTGCCGTCCTTCCCCGATTCACGGCCATGGGTGCGGAGGCGCGTTCGTACGCCTTCTCCACAGCCATCGGGGTGTGGCTCACCGTCTTGCTGGTCCTGTTGCTGCGACGATCTGAGAGGCGGTGGATGCCATGGATCGGCTACTCCATGCTTCTCGCGGTCGGAATATACTCCTTTCTCTATCTCGGACTTGTGGTGCTGGTGCACGCCGCGTTCGTGGTGATCGATCAGCGCGCTCGAGCAGTTCGTCTTCGCTGGGCCTTCTCTGCCAGCGTGGGGATGCTTCTTGCTGCCCCGATCGTGATGATGGCGATAAGTGAGCGAGGGCAGATCGCGTTTCTCTCGCGTCGCGCGACGGCGAGCGTCGAACGGATAGTCGTGACCCAGTGGTTCGGAAATGTTCCTCTGGCGATTTTCGGCTGGGCCCTCATCCTCCTCGCCGTCATCTTCGCGGTTCGACACCCGCGCTTTAAGCAGAGTCGCCTCGCTGTGCTGGCGATCCTGTGGCTTGCGCTTCCCACGGCTGTGGTCGTCGCCTTCAGTGCCGTCGTGATGCCGATCTACAGCGTGCGCTACCTGTCGATGTCGGCCCCTGCCGCCGCCATCCTGGTCGCCCTCGGAGTGAGTGCTCTTGCCCGCGGGCAGCTTTGGGTGCGGCTGTGCGTGCTCGGTCTGATTGTCGTGCTCGCTTTTCCCATCTGGATGAGCCAGCGCGGCGAGTTTGCAAAGGATGGTGGTTCAGACTGGCGCCAGGTGTCCTCGTTTATCGGTGCCGAGGCTGTGCCTGGTGACGGTGTGTACTTTGACCCCACAACCAAACCATCACGGCGCCCTCGACTTGCCCTGCATCTCTATCCGGGCGACTACGCGGGACTGGTGGATGTCGCGCTGAGGGTGCCCTTTTACGCGCATCCCGGGCTCTGGGATCTTCTGCTTCCGCTCTCGAGCGCTGCGCCGGTCATCGCGGCAGTTTCGCGCATCTGGGTGGTCGACCTGCGGGGAAGTGTCGGCGATACTTCATCGGCACAGCAGTCAGCGCTCGCAGCGCAGGGTTTTGCGTTGGCGGAAACGACTCGGCTCCATCGCACGACCGTCTACGAATACACGAGATAGAGGTGATGAGCAAAGCCGCGTTTGCGCGAAGCTGTGCGACCCGGAAGACCGCTGCCCAGAGCTGCTTGTTGTCGAGCTGCTTGTTGTCGAGCTGCTGAGAGATGGCCGAGAGACCGCCTCATTCCGTCACCGCTCTCACGTTCATCTCACACTGTGATTTCTAGCCTTGAGCTACCGTCATGCACCCCGCACGACGCAGCTACACGAAAGGACATGACCATGCAGAAGAAGCTCAAGGTCGCCGCAGGCTCCGCAGCTGCGCTCGCGATCCTCATCGCCGGAGGGCTGGCCATCGCACTGCCCGCCCAGGCGGCACCGACCTCGAAATCCGTCTCGGTCGTTGAACCTGTCGACGCAACCGACACGGACAATGTGCAGGATGGAGTCGACGAGGGTACTGGGACCGATGCCCCTGATGCCGCGGAGACCACCGATGGCCCAGATGGCGCTGACAGCACCGGGGTCGAAGACTCCAGCGACGATGTCAACGGCGTAGAGGTCGAAGACGGCACAACCGACTAGTCCGGACCGGGGGCTGGCTCGCGGGTTCGCGGGCCAGCCCTTTCCGTTTCCCTGAAAGCTTTCTCATATGTCAACAGCCATCTCAACGCTGCGTCAACCCCGCCCGCCGTACAGTCAGGACCGGCGTAAGGAGCATCACAATGGGCGCAGTTCGCTCACACTTTCCCCGTCTCGTCCCTACGGGCGGGGTTATCGGTCTACTGGGCCTTGTGCTTGTCGCGCTCGCCGGCATCGTCATCCGTTTCGTGGGGCTCAACCGCCCTACCCCGATTGACGTGTGGTGGCACGACCTCTTGGCCGCCTCCCGAAACCCCGTCGCAGATACTCTCGCCCAAGGTCTGAACGTCATCGGGGGCACCGTCTGGATGACGGTGATCACGGCGGCGCTGGTTGCGTTGTTGTTCTTCGCCCGACGCCGACGGGAAGCTCTCACGATCGGGCTCACGGTCGCCCTCGCGTCGGGCCTCTGCAGCATCCTGAAGCTCATGATCGCTCGACCGAGGCCTATCGATGGAATCGTCGATGTCACCTCTGACTCGTACCCCTCCGGACATGTGGATACCGCGGCAGCGATAACGATTGCGGTAGCGATCGCGTTCCCTCGGGTCTGGACCCGGGCCATCGCTGTCGTGTGGATTATCGGCATGGCACTGGGTCGCACCTACCTCCTGGTGCATTGGGCCTCGGATGTCGCGGCCGCCGCTCTACTCGGCTTATCGGTGGCGCTGCTCGTGTCGGCAGCAGTCGCGGCCATCGTTAGTCGGGCGACCCCCGGCAGGCGTTTTCTTAAAGAACCCTCGCTAGTGACGAAATGATTTCGGGGCTGAGCGCCGAAATCGAGAGTCCGCCGCCTGCGGCATAGAGTGCAAAGATGCTGGCATGCCCTCCCCGCAGTCACTGAGCGAAGCTGATCGCCGCATTGTCGCAACGTGGGCGGCGGACTGTGCCGAGCGAGTCCTGGTCTTGTTCGAGACGGAGGCTCCAACAGACGGTCGACCACGAGAGGCTATCGCTCGCACTCGGGCTTTTTCTCGCGGCGAACTCGATGCAGCGGGCGAGATTCGCCGCCGCTTCATCGCTGGACGCGCGGCGCATGCGGTGAGCTCTCCTGCGGCCGTGGCGGCCGCCCGGGCTGCGGGTCAGGCTGCCGGGGTCGCTCATATGGGCGCGCATGCTCTAGGCGCAGCCGCATACGCCGCACAAGCGGCCGGGCTGGCAGCTCCGGAGCAGCCCGCAGCCGCCTCTGATGAGATCTCCTGGCAACTTGAGCACATGAATCCTCACGTCCGGGTGGCGCTTCTGCAGTTGCCGCCACTGGGTGAGGACCGCGCGGGCCCCCTCGGCGCCGGACTTCTCGCGTCGGGCATCCTCGGGTCGATCATCCGGAAGATTCAAGCCGCGATCGGCAGCACCTCGCCAGAAGAGAGCGTCCCGTAGGCAGAGCGTTTTTTCCGTGTCTGCGGGGGGTGCGCCGAGCGTTGACTCGGCCTGCAAGAGATTCCACGATGTTAGACGAGGTACTCGATAGCGGTCTGGATCTTGGGACGGTAGACGCTGCCCATCGCCCCTCCAGAAAAGGCCGTTGAGCTGACCAGCTCGAGATCCAGTTCCTCCTGCAATCCTGTGAATAGACCTTCGCCGGAACCCAACACGACCGGGAGCACAGCGAACCGATACTCGTCGACCAGGCCCGACTGCACGAGGCTCCGGCCGAATTCCACGCCCCCTTGAGCGAGGATGTAGTCGCCGGGCTCCTGCTTCAGGCGCTCAGTCTCCGTGGCGATGTCGCCACTGGCGACTCGGGCCTGGGTGTAGGTCGTCGCGACGGACGGCTGCGTGGTCGATGCAATCTGCGCGCCGGGTTGGTATGCCGACTGCCGAGTGAACACGACCTTGGGTTTCTCGTTCATCGGAGCAGCCATCGAAATCGCCGATGTCGGGTAAAAGGCGACGAAAGTCTCGAACAATCGACGGCCCGCGACATGGACGTCTTCAGCACGAGCTTCCTCATCAACAACCGTCTAGTCAGAGTGTGGACACCCGGCCCCACACTAGGCGGGAGCGGAAGCGTGATCAACCACCCTAGGCCTGGGAAAGTGCGACCCGAGCGATCCTTGCACGGTCTGACATTTCAGCAGATCGATCAGCGGAGACCTGAGTGACGTTGAAAGAATCGCGCAAACGACGAGCATTGGGACGATGCGGGGGGCGGTGAATTCCTTTCGACGATGTGGATGCCTCATCCAGTCGCCTTCTGAACACCGCTCGGGTGCGTCACAAAGGAAGGTCTTAGGCGGCAGCTCGAACCGCCCGGTAGCGGCTCGCGTCCTCGCAGTTCGTCATCACAGATCTAGGACGAATCGCAGAGACTGGTCGATCTCTTGCATCGAACCAGGACCGACCATCCCGTGCCGAGAGGTTAGCCGCTCGACCGAGACCACCCGCAACTGATCGCAGCGGGCGTAGCACGTATGTTCCAGCCCGCTAACCTCAGGCTCCAACTCGACGTGGCTTCGAAGCCCGTATCCGCGCGTAGTAATCGGCACGATAACAACCAGCCCACCCGCACCGTTATTGAGGATGTCAACGGATACCACCACGGCCGGTCGTCTGAAGGCCGGCTCGTGGCCGATCGGCCGGCCGAGATCCACGTAGTGGACCTCTCCGCGCCAGATCAAGCCAGCGCATCCCACTCGGTGCGTTCGGCCACATATCGCTCCCATTGTTCGGGATCATCGCGCAAACGCCGGTAGTCCTCGTTGAGCCCGCGTAGGAACTCACGCCGCTCCAGCGCATCAATGGCGTCATGCACGACATCAATAATCGAGGCCTCACGGGCCTTTGCGATGAGTTGAAGGCGTTCGGAATCGGGTCGTCGAATGCGGACGGTCGTAGTCTCTGTTGCCATAAACGAAGTGTAGACGAAATGTAGACACACAGCACCTCGTGCGGCAGATACGTGCCTGCCCCGTCCCGCCCCGCAGAGGAAGCTTAGGTTCAAGCGGGGCTCACAGCCCGCGCGTTACCTAGGTGATCTTTCCACCGTATGCGGCCCGATTGACAGCATCGGAAAAGTCATGTCGCGCTTGACTGACAGAAAGTTCGATGTCTGCGCTCACATAATTACGTTGCGCCAGATACGCCAGTTTGGCGGCCTACTGAATGATCGTGACTATCACCGTTTGTGAAGCTCTCGACGGGCTCCCCGTCAACTAACCTACGGCTGTCCCGCGGGTGCCGAGCGACGCGCCCGGACGGAAAGCCTTCCGGCAGGCTGCTAATTGAGATGCGGGGTCCATACATACGGTGTCGTGGTCGTGATCGCGATAAACCCGAGTCTGAGGAGGATGGGCTCACTGTCTTTGGAGGCATCCACTTGGAGATATTTCACGCCTCGTTCCCACGCGATCTGAGCTCGCCTCGCCACAAGCGCTGTGTAGATTCCTTGATCTCGCCACTCGACCAGAGTGGAACCACCCCACAATCCAGCGAAGTCTGTCCCGTCTTTGAATACGAGCCAGGCTGCCGAGACGACCCGACCCTCATCTTCCGCCACGAGAACAACGATATTTTCCGGCTCAGCTGTTATCCGGCTGTGGAGATCGTTGGCGAGCCAACTGAAATCCTCGCCCCAGACCTCGGATTCCATCTCCGCAATCGAATCTAGATCATGGCCGGCGTGAACAATCCGAATCACAACGCCCTCGGGCAGGCGTAGGTCGACA
>NZ_JANLVV010000033.1:0-3537 GCF_031364185.1 Salinibacterium sp.
CATGTTCGCAACGATCAGTCCCGCGATGACGGCCTCGGCCGCCAAAAAGCCTGCGGCTGCGGAAGGGATGACTCGAGACGTCATGCGCCCAGCGTAGGGCAGTCGAAATCCGTGCCGTTAGCGAACTGTGGTGGACCCTAGAAACCTACTCGAATCCAAATGTGGCTATTGGCGACCGCACTAGTCGAAGGGTGCTGGCCGGATGGCCCGAAGGTCAAGCGGCCAGCACGCGCTCAGCGAGCCTTCAGGGCATCAACCTGCAGGTATTCACCGCTTATTTTGACCGCCCTAATTGTGTGGTTACCAGAACTCAGGCCGGTGGCTGAGAAGACAACCTGCTGTGGTGTGTAGCTGGCCGCGTACGCGCTGTACTCGCCCTGCAGCACATCGTCTATGTAGACCTGGAAATTGCCATACTGAGGCGATTTCGAGGTGATGTACTGAATCGTTTCGCCCGTGAAGGTTGCCGTGAACGAACTGCCATTCTCGGATGTGTACTGCACGTCGTCTTCGTAGTCGCCTGCGCCTCGGAACATTGATCGGTTCCACGTTCCCGAGAACGCGATCGACGCTGACGAATTGTTTATCTTTGCGGTATCGAGCGCGTCAACCTGTAGATAGTCACCGGTCACCTTGACCACTCTCATGGTGTGCATGGACGGCAGAAGCGACGTCGTGCTGAAAATCGTCTGCTGGGGAGTGTAGGAGCTCGCAAATGCGGAGTACCTTCCGAAATAGCGACCGTCGATATAGATATCTGCATCCCCGTACTGTGGCGAGCGAGGCGCGATGTAGGTCACCCCTGAGCCAGTGAAGGTGTAATCGAAGTAAGCGCCGTTCACCGTCGTGTACTCGACGTCATTTCCATAGTCACCGACGTTCCGGTTGCTCGACCTTCCCCACTGCCCTGAGTATGTCAGCGCCTTGTCGTTGTTACGCAAGGAGGGGTATGTGGGCACCGCATTAGCCAATTGGATGATGGTGTCGGAGCTGCTCCAGGTATCCCCGCCGGTCAAGGTCAGCGTTACTGCTGACCCAGACTGCGTGATGGTGATTGCATTCCCCGTCGCCTTGTTGATGGCGCTGCTGAACTGTGTGCCGTCGGCGGTAGCAGGAAGGGTAATGGTGGAGCCGCCGGGAGCACTGAAGACGTGGATGAACGTCTTAGTTCCGTCCTGCGAGGTGAGAGCAACCCGGCCTGTGCTCAGGGAATTGAGCGTTGTTCCGTCTGCGACGGGATATGCCGCGCTCGGGCGAGTGTTTCGCAGCGAATCACCGGCGGTTTGGACGTAGGTGCCGACACCCTGCATCGCCGGTTTGACACCCGTCTCCCACACGGACCCTGTCAGGCCCGCATAGGCGCCGAAGGCGTAGGCGGTGCCACCGCCTCGCTTATTCACTGCCGCTTGAAGGATGAGGTAGCGGTACAGGTCGAGAGACGAAGAGGGCATAACGTTTGTCCCCTCGGCGGTAGTAGTCCACCACGAGCTCGTCGTCGCGATTCCAGCCATCTGGTTCGGGGTCGTGGGCCACCCCTGGACGGCTCCACCACTGAATTCCGTCGCCGGGTAGTCGACGGCTGGCGCTCCGTTTACGGCGTCGTTGGTGAAGTTGAAGCCCATATTGCCCAGCAGAACACGATGGGGATTTCCAGCGAGCATGCTAGCGCGCAGGCGAGGCTTATCGATTTTTTCATTAAAGTTGGCCTCTTTGACCATATCGACCCACAGTCCCTCGATGTCGTCCCCGTATCGGTTTCCCATCTCGGTCATTGTCTGATTGATGTAGTCGTTCCACTTCTTATACCCATTTGTGGGGTCATTCCAGCCCGTGAGAGCCTGGTCTGTGGGCGAGAAGTCGTGACCGTCAGTGGCGTGGACGTATAGCACGAGACGAATACCGTAGGGCTTGAGAGCGTTGATAAGATCCCGAATGAGATCCCGGTCAGAGGATTGACCGGGCCGCCACGATTCGTGAACCGCGCTCGGATAGAGGGGATTCATGGCGAGGTGCCATGCCGTGAAGACCACGTAATCGGCGCCAAACGAATTAGCGTCGGCCGCGAACTGAGTCGCATTGAATTCGGCCGCGAGGGCATCAACGCTGCTTGGTTGTGTGCCGTCGCTTCTGATCGTCAGCCCAGGAACGTAGTGGACAAAAATGCCGTATTTGGATTGGTCGTACCACCCCACATTTGCGGTGGCCTGACCAACTTTCGGGGCCTGGGGCACAGCCTCCGCCGCCGGGGGTGAGGGCGACAACTGAGCGAGGCATACCAGCACCAGGCCTACAAGAAATAAACCCAGCGGGCGACGGACTGAAGAACTAGACATCTGACACTCCTTTGTGCGACCCAAGTTATATCGATTCAATTTCCGCGCCTAGCCTAGGTGATCTGACCCCTCGCTGTCCAACATGATGAGCGATGCGCGCAAGATCGGCCCGACCTGAGCGACGATGACGCTTTCTCAGCGGAGGAAAGATGCCGGCGGTTGACCGCCTCGCTTTTTACACAGCCCGGCGAACGGCCCCGCGCACCCGGGCCGACATCCATTTGTGTGTTTCCTCACAGCAACGGGCCCCAGGGCATTGTGAACCACACCGTCGTCGCCAATGAGGAGGTTTTCGGAAATGATATCGGCCACCCACTCCCGCAACCGATCGCCGCCCAAATGACCTCGGCGCCCAAAACGGAGGTCTCAATAAACGCGACGCTTTCGACCATGTCCTTGCCGAGTTGGAGCGCCACTTCGCACCAACTACAAGAACCGGGATTTTATGGTGGACCCTAGGAGATTTGAACTCCTGACCTCCTCGATGCGAACGAGGCGCGCTACCAACTGCGCCAAGGGCCCCTGCGCCTTGCGGCTCAGTGCAGCGTCAACGATATCACTCCGGTCGGCCGGATATTCCGCTGGTCCAATCCTGCTCTGACCAGGGGCCGCACTTCGCCAGCGACGAACCGAATGAAGCCCGCGTGGTCTGGCTCGTCCGAGGTCGGTTGAAGCACGACCATATCGGCGCCGGCATCGGCATCGGCGTTGCACAGCGGCGGCGACTGTCGCCGCGTTCCCCTACAAGACCGGCATCGTCGGAGGGATCGCAACCCCAGTTACAGCACTCTGTCTGCCAGCGGGCCACCGTCCCGGCGCCCGTTGTGGCCATCACGCAGACCGTGATGCGGCTCTTACTCAGTCCGCGCTGCGCGAGCGCGACCCTCGTCGATGTGCGCGCGGGCCAGACGCACACCCTCAGGCGTGGTACCGCCAATACACGAGTTCACCATCGGTCAGCTGGCCGGAGAGGGCAAGAGCGTTGGGATCTCCCGTGCCGACCTGCCCCATCCACTCCTGCACGCCACTTCCCACCCCCGCGTGAAATCTGCCCGGGAACATTCGCTGTATCGCCGCAATCTCCATCGCCGTAACCGCCACGTTTCGCAGCGGGATGGGAAGGATGCCGATGCCCACCCGCACTTTCGTAGTCCAGGCCAGGGCCGCTGCGGCCGAGGTCAGACCGCCCTCGCGAAAACAGTCC
>NZ_JANLVV010000039.1:0-8977 GCF_031364185.1 Salinibacterium sp.
GGGCAAAGAGCTCGACGTCGACCTACAGTTCGTGAACTTCCGCTAGCACGGGGGCGCCGACACAGCGGAGCTAACGGGGCCCGGCGCGTCGCTAGACTTCGATCGATGGATGACGTCGCGGCCCTAACTCTCTCCAACATCACGGTTGCCGGTGTGTTGCTCGTCGTCGACTTCATCATCCGGATTGTGGCCCTGATCGTCGTTCCACGTAACCGTCGGCCACAGACGGCGATGGCTTGGTTGCTGGCGATATTCTTCGTGCCCTACGTGGGCGTCATCCTGTTCCTGATCGTCGGAAGCGCGCGCCTGCCCCGTGGGCGCCGCCGCAAGCAGCGCCAGATCAACGACTACATCCTCGAGACCACCGAGGGTTTCGATCTCGTGCAGCGCGACCCGCCGTGGCCGTCGTGGCTCGAGCCGATCGTCGAACTGAATCGCACGCTGGGCGCCATGCCGCTGGTGGGTGGCAACCGGGCGAAGCTGTTTTCCAACAACCAGGAGGCTCTCGACGCCATGACGGAGGCGATCAGGGGCGCGAAGAAGAGCCTGCATGTCGAGTTCTACATCCTGTCGCTCGATTCGACCACCGCTCCTTTCTTCGATGCGTTGGAGGACGCCCATCACCGGGGCGTCGTCGTTAGGGTGCTGCTCGACCACCTCGGCAACTTCCAGTACCCCGGTTACCGTCGCACGAAACGGCGGCTGAATGCCATGGGCGTCGAATGGCACCTGATGCTGCCGTTCCAGCCCCTGCGCGGCAAGATCCAGCGCCCTGACCTGCGCAATCACCGCAAAATCATGGTGGTGGATGACACGGTGGCATACACCGGGTCGCAGAACGTCATCGACACTGGTTACCAACGCTGGAAAAACCGTCGGCGTCATCTGCAGTGGAAAGACTTCATGGTGCGCTTTGAAGGGCCTGTGGTCGCCGGCCTCGACGCGCTGTTCATCACGGACTGGTACTCGGAGACGAACGAACTGCTGGAGCGCGGATCGGCGAGCCTCACCGCCGAGGGCACCGGCGACCTGGACTGCCAGGTGGTACCGAGCGGGCCGGGATTCCCGGGAGAGAACAACCTGCGGCTGTTCAACTCACTCGTCTATGCGGCCCAGGAGAAGGTCATCCTGGTCAGCCCCTATTTTGTGCCCGACGATTCGATGCTCTATGCGATCACCACCGCCGCCCAGAGTGGGCTGCGGGTAGAACTGTTTGTCTCTGAGATCGGTGACCAGTTCTTCGTGTACCACGCTCAGCGCAGCTACTATGAGGCGCTGCTGAAAGCCGGTGTCGTTATCTACCTTTACCGGTCGCCAACAATCCTCCACGCAAAACACATGACCATTGACGACGATGTGGCCGTCATCGGTTCGAGCAATATGGACATGCGCTCCTTCACTCTCGACCTCGAGGTGTCGGTGATGATTCGGGGTAAAGCCTTCATCGACTCGCTGCGCGACGTCGAGGAGTCCTACCGCGCGAACAGTCGTCAACTCACCCTCGAAGCCTGGGAAGAGCGCGGATTCTTTTCCAGCGCGCTCGACAACATCGCGAGGCTTACTGCCGCGGTGCAGTAGCGCCTGAACGAGAGTGGTGGCGCCGTGCACCTACACGTTTGGCGACATCGCGTCGAGGTTCCGTGTAGCCTCTACGGTGGTTGGATCTGGCCCAATCACCAGCACGGTGGGAGCCGATCATGTCCTCATATCCACAGCCTCAGCCCTGCACCTCAACCGCGAAGGACTGAACCTGTGGCCGACATCCGATCGTTTCCGCTGACCCGACACCTTCGCTCACTTCCGACCTCGCACGTTGTTCATATGCGCCGAGGTCGGGTGGCGCACGAGGGTGTCGGCATCTCGTTCTACTTCCGCGCGTTGAACGCTGCAATCAGCGAGGTACCCACCCATGAGGTCGAGCTGCATGCTGTCTTCCAGACGCGAACCAACGACTTCCAGGCCGTCGCGGTGCAGGTGACCGTGACATACCGATTCGATGACCCTGGTGTCGCGGCCCGACGGTTGGATTTCAGCATCGACCCGTATTCGGGCGCGTGGCTCTCTGATCCCCTGGCACAGGTCTCTACGCGCATCACAGAACTCGCCCAGCAGTACGCGATGGAGTACGTCGCGACGTCAGGACTCGTAGACCTTCTCGCCCGAGGGCTGCCCGCCATTCGACAGGCAATGATCGAAGGGCTGGCGAGCGATCAGCGGCTGGCCGAGACCTCTATCTTCATCGCTGGTGTGCGAATCGTCTCTGCACGTCCGGTGCCGGAGCTCGAGAAAGCACTCGAAACACCAGTGCGGGAGAAAGTGCAGCAAGAGGCCGATAAGGCCGGCTTCGAGCGACGTGCTCTCGCTGTGGAACGCGAGCGCGCCATCGCGGAGAATGAGCTTCAAAGCAAGATCGAGCTCGCAACTCGAGAGCAACAACTCGTAGTGCAGGAGGGCGCAAACACGCAGCGGCGCGCAGCGGAAGCTGCCGCCGCCGACAAGATCGCGACTCAGGGCGCGACCGATCGGTCGATGATCGAGTCAGAGGGATGGGTTGCGCGCGAGAAAATCGTCGCGGGACAGAAGGCCGAGTCGTTGCGCATTACCGGAGCCGCGATCGCCGAGGCGGAGACCCTGAAACTGGCCAGCTACCGCGGCGTGGACCCGGCGATCCTATTGGCTCTGGCCGCGCAGTCCGTCGCCGGAAATCTTCCACAGATCGGCTCGATAAACTTCACGCCGGATGTCATCTCTGCCGCCCTGGCCCGGCTCGGTGTGGCCGACTCGAAGCCGAAAACCGCGCTCGTCCCGGAGTAGTTGGTGGCTCTCGCACCCCGTATCGTGCTCGTCCACCGTCGGACCGAGTACGAGGAGCTGCTGGACCGCCATGCCACCCGAGGTCAAGCAGAGTTCTTTCTCGCTTCCCGCGGCAGGGACATCGCGGAGGTTGAGCAGCGTCACCACGACCTGACCTCACGGATCCGCGAGGTCTTGGCGGGCCTCCCGAAAGACGTCAGACGCACCCAGGTGGAACGCGGAGATCTCGATCGGTACCAGTTTGCCCCTGAGGACATCGTCGTCATTGTGGGGCAGGACGGTCTGGTTGCCAACGTGGCGAAGTATGTCGACGGCAACCCCGTGATCGGCATCAACCCGGAGCCTGAACGCAATCCCGGCTCTCTGGTTCGGTATTCGGTAAAGCAGTCTGGGAGGATCGTTGGTGGGGCACTTCGCGGGTCATTGAGATTTGAGGAACGAACGATGGTCGAGGCGCGGCTCGACGACGGTCAACACCTCGTCGCACTCAACGAGATCTATGTGGGCGATCGGGGCCACCAGTCGTCTCGGTACAGCCTCACCCTCCCCACAGGCGAGCGAGAGCGGCAGTCGTCATCCGGCATCATAGTCTCGACCGCCACCGGCGGCACCGGGTGGGCGTCGTCCCTCGCCAACGATCGCCAACTCGTCGAGCGTGTGCCGGGAGCGACCTCGACCGGGCTGCTGTGGTGGGTTCGGGAAGCGTGGCCCTCTCGATGGACGGGCAGGAATTATACGAATGGCGCGCTCGAGGAACGTCAGCGCCTCCGGGTGCTCGTCGAGTCAGATTCGCTCGTGGCGTTCGGGGACGGGATAGAGGCCGATAACCTTCGGCTCGGCTGGGGGCAGACTCTCACGATCGAGCACAGCGCCAGGGTTCTCCGTCTAGCTTAGGAACGTCAGGCGCGCGACACGTTCGACACCGCGATCATCTCGTCGCGATCGACGACCTTGATGCGGGTTCGACCGACGGGCTCACCGAGGGCCAACTCGTGCTCGTCCAGGTTGTGCCAGCCACCCAGGTTGGTGAACTCGACTCCGCGGCTGCGCAATAGGTCCACGATGGAGCTCTCATCGGGGTGCTCCGGCGTCCACCAGTTCGCCTGGTCGTTCACCACGTGCTTCACGGTCTCCATCGCGTCGCTCTTGGTGTGGCCGATGAGGCCAACCGGGCCACGCTTGATCCACCCTGTTGCGTAGACGCCGTGCACCTGCTGGTCGTTATCGTCCAGCACCTGGCCCTCGCGATTCGGGATGACGCCGCGCTTCTCATCGAACGGGATGCCGTCGAGCGGGGAACCGAAATAGCCGACCGCACGATAGACGGCCTGCACCGCGACATCCCGAAACTCGCCGGTGCCCACCACGCCGCCCTCACCATCGGGCTTCGTGCGCTCGTAGCGGAAACCCTCGACGGCGCCATCGCCGGTGATCTCGACCGGGCTGGCGTAGAAGTGCAGGTGTAGACGACGCGACGCCGAACCCGGTTCGCGCGTGCGCCACTGGCTCAGCACCCTGTCAATCACCATCACCTGTTTATTGCTGGCGATCGCCGCCTTCGACGCTTCGTCGTAGTCGAAGTCCTCGTCGTAGACGATCATATCGACGTCGTTCAGCTCGCCCATCTCCCGCAGTTCCAGCGGGGAGAACTTCACCTGGGCGGGGCCGCGGCGCCCGAAGACGTGCACGTCGGTGACCGGCGAGGCCTTGAGACCCTCGTAGACGTTGGCCGGAATCTCGGTCGGCAGCAGATCATCGGCGTGCTTGGAGAGCATGCGCGCCGCGTCCAATGCCACGTTGCCGTTGCCGATGACGGCCACGGAGGTCGCCGTCAGCGGCCACTCCCGCGGGAAGTCGGGGTGACCGTCGTACCAGCTCACGAAATCGGCAGCACCGTAGCTGCCGGGCAGGTCGACTCCGGGGATCACGAGCGGGGCATCCCGAATCGCGCCCGTCGAAAAAATCACCGCGTTGTAGTGCTTCTTCAGGTCGTCAAGAGTGATGTCGCGACCGAAGAAGACGTTGCCGAACAGGCGGATGTCGCCCGAGTCGAGCACGTCTCGAAGGGCGGTGATGATGCCCTTGATTCGTGGATGATCGGGCGCAACGCCGTAGCGCACCAGACCGTACGGCGCCGGCAGTTGCTCAAACAGGTCGATCGAGACGTCGAAGTTCTTCTCGGTCTTCAGCAGGATGTCCGCGGCGTAGATTCCGGCGGGGCCAGCGCCGACGATGGCCAGGCGAAGCTTGGTCATGGGTGTATTCCGTTCACTGGGGGCGGGCCGTGATGGCCGCGCCGAAAAGTCAGTTGGAGCGTTCGACGATCGAGTCGGCGAAGCGCGTCAGGGCCTTCTTCACCGGGCCGTCCGGCAGCGGTGCGAGGGCAGCGACCGCATCGGCCGCCCAGCGCCTGGCCTCGTCGAGGGTGCGGGAGGTGACAGGGTGCTCACGCAACTCGGCCACCGCGGCGGCGAGATCGGCTTCATCTGCCTCACCGTAGAACGAGGCGTTGACGTCGCGCTCAATCCTGGTGAGCAGTGCCGCGGCATCCTGGTCGGTCTTCGCCTGCTCCCGCAGGTAGAGCAGCGGCAGAGTCGACACGCCCGCGCGGAGGTCGGTGCCCGCGGTCTTGCCGGTGACATCGGTCTCGGCCGACAGGTCGATGACGTCGTCGATCAGCTGGAACGCGACGCCGACCTTCTCGCCGAACATCCGCACCGGCACAACGAAGTCTTCGGATGCGTCGGAGAACAGCACCCCGACCTCGGCGGCGGTCGAGATCAGTGAGCCGGTCTTATCGGCCAGCACCTGCAGGTAGTGCTCGACCGGGTCTTCGTCGGCGCGCGGGCCCAGCGTCTCATGCAACTGCCCGAGGCACAGTCGCTCGAAGGTGTTGGCCTGCAGCACCAGCGCGCGCTCCCCGAGACTCGCGATGAGCTTGCTGGCGCGGGCAAACAGCAGGTCGCCGGTGAGGATCGCAACCGAATTACCCCATACCGTCTGCGCGCTCGGAACCCCTCGGCGCATCTGGGCTTCATCCATCACATCGTCGTGATAGAGGGATGCGAGATGGGTGATCTCGATTGCCTGCGCGGCTTTGATCACCTTCTCGTTGTTTCCCGAGCCGAGCTGTGCGGCCAGCAGGGTCAGCACGGGTCGCACTCGCTTGCCGCCGGCCTCAAGCAGGTAGCGGGTGGTGACATCCGCGATCTCGTCGGCAAATTGCACCTCGCCGAGGAGACCTTCCTCGACTTTCTCGAGGCCCTTCTCGATGGCGGCAGCAAACTTCTTCTCGTCGCTGGAGGCGAAGAGTTTCTCGCCGAGACCGAGCGACGAGCTCAGGGTGTTGCTGCGACGAGCGAGCGGCAGGCTCGGATTCACGTTCTCGACCGGTTCTCGGTAGGGGAAGCTACTGCTTCGGGCTCTGCGGCCTGGTGGGTTGGATGGTCTTGATAGGTCGGGTGGCGTTGCCCTTGCGCTTGGCGACGGACGCCAGGATCGTGGCATCCATTGGCTTGCGTCCACGGTGAAGGGCGACGATGCCGACGGTCAGGTTTCGGTAGGCGACTCTGGTGAAACCGGCACCACGGATCCACTGGCTGAGTTCGCCCTGGTCTGGCCATTCCCTAATGGACTCGGCAAGGTAGGAGTATGCGGCCGGGTTGGAACTTGTGCCCCGGGCAACGATCGGCATGATGTGACCCAGGTAGGCCCAGTAGCTTTCGCGCACGATGGCGACCGGCGGTCGGGAAAACTCGCAGATCACGAGGCGTCCACCGGGCTTCAAGACCCGGTACATCTCGCTGAGCGCCAGCTTCGGGTCGGAGATATTGCGCAGCCCGAAGCTGATGGTGACGGCATCGAATTCGTTGTCACCGAACGGCAGCGCTTCGGCGTCGGCGACGATGAACTCGATCTTGTCGTGCTTGCGGCGCCCCTCGGCGACCATGCCCGGCGAGAAGTCGACAGCAACCACCCGAGCGCCCCTGCGCTGAAGAGCGGCGGAGCTCGTTCCGGTGCCGGCCGCGATATCGAGCACACGTTCGCCGGCCACTGGGGCGACGGCACGCACGGTCGCCGCTCGCCATAACACCGCGTTGCCGGCAGAAAGGATGGTGTTGGTTCGGTCGTACCGCCTGGCGACATCGTCGAACATGCTCGCGACCTCGCCCGGTTGCTTGCTCATGTCGGCTTTACTCACCTCATGAGTCTACGGCTGCCTGCCAGGGTAAGTGCCCGGCGCCGACGGTAAGCTCGGGGTTGTGAACGGCCCGCGAGCTTTCCCCGCGCTGGCGGCGGTCACCACCGTCGTGCGTGCAACTCCGGCCCTCATCGGTCTTCTTGACGCGCATGATCCTCTCGCGTTCATCCGAAATGGCGATGGCATCGCCGGCCTCGGTGTCGCGCTTCGGCTCGAGTTCTCGGGCCCCTCGCGGGTGCAGGATGCTGCTGACGCCTGGCGCTTGGTCGTTGCGGCAGCCACCGTCGTTGATCCCGTCTCCGTCGCTGGCACAGGTCTCGTGGCGTTCGGCAGTTTCTCTTTCGCCGACGAGTCCAACGCGGTGAGTGTGCTGGTGGTTCCCTCGACGATCATCGGGCGTCGCGGTGACGTCAGCTGGGTCACACGGATCGGCGATGTGGCCCCAGAACCGACATCTCTGGGCACCGCGTTTCCCGTGGCGTTCTCGCCGGGCGGGCAATCTCGGCCCGGCTATGTCGACGCTGTCGCCAGCGCTGTGTCGTCGATCATCGCCGGGACTGCCCGAAAGATCGTCGTAGCGCGCGATCTGGTTGCCCGGATTCCGGATGACGCCGACCTCCGCCTCCCCATCACCGCCCTTGCGGCGGCATACCCAGACACGTTCACGTTCGCCGTCGACGGTCTTCTCGGCTCCAGCCCCGAGACCCTCGTGCGTGCTCGGCGGGGTGTCGTCAGCGCGCGAGTGCTGGCCGGCAGCGCCGCCAGGGGCACAGACCCGACCAGCGACGCCCGAGCGGCTGCGGCCCTGGCAGCCTCCCCCAAGGATCTCGCCGAACACGCCTTCGCGCTCCGCAGCGTGCTCGAATCCCTTGGCCCTCGTAGCCTAGGGCTGGTCGCGAATGCCCAGCCGTTCCCGCTGCAGCTGCGCAACATCTGGCACCTCGCGAGCGATGTGACGGGTGCGCTCACCGACGGGTCGAGTGCCCTCGACCTGGTCGCCGCCATGCACCCCACAGCGGCGGTAGCCGGAGATCCAACGGATGCGGCTCTCGAACTGATCGATCAGCTCGAGCCATTCGACCGAGGCCGATACGCGGGACCCGTCGGCTGGGTCGACGCGAATGGTGACGGCGAGTGGGCCATCGCGTTGCGCTGCGCACAGGTCTCGCTCGCGGCTGGTGGCGTGCGCACGGTCACCGCATACGCGGGTGCGGGGATCGTCGAGGCCTCAGACCCCGCTCGCGAGCTCGCCGAGACCGAATTGAAGTTCAGTCCGATCGTCGACGCCTTCGCTTAGTGATCGCGCCAAGAGGCAGCAGCCAAATGAAGGAGAATTTCGCTCGAGCGTGTGGCGAGCCCGGAAACCAGGGACCCGGAGCGGGGTTGTCCTTCATTTGGTCGGAACAGACCGCACCTATCGATGCGTTCCGCTGAGGTGGCGCTTCTGGGCTGGGCACGTTCCGGCCAGCGCGCAACCGGTGCGATTCTCGCCGCTCATTGAGCGACGAGGGTGCCACGCGGCCTGCATTGCCCGGTTAGCTTGTCCAAGGGTTCGAACATATGTACGAATGTGTGCTAGACTTGGCTATGTTCGAAAGTCAAGTAATCGCTAACAGGGTGGACGCCATCGCCCTGGATTTAGCGGCCTTGATCGATCTTCTGGGTGGCGATCATGCTGTCGCACCACAGTCAGCGGGCACCGTAGCCGATGCCATAGCCACGGTGGAATCCTTGGGTCGCCTGATGGATTGTGCCCGGGTGCGGGTATTGGCCCCACTCATCGACTCTCCTCTTCTGGCTGAGCAACTAGGCCACGCCTCACCGAGCGTCGCTGTTGCGTCGATCGCTGGCATATCCGAGCGATCTGCGCGTGCTCGGCTGGCGATTGCCGGAGCCACGAGCACAGACAGGGCCCTCACTGGCGAGGTCCTGGCTGCTTCTCGCCCTGTGGTGAGCGCAGCC
>NZ_JANLVV010000041.1:0-9777 GCF_031364185.1 Salinibacterium sp.
ATCTGCTGTGTGATCGTAAAGATCGGCATGTACAGCGCAACGATCATCCCGCCGATGATCGTGCCGATGACGGCGATCATGAGCGGCTCGATCAGCGACGTGAGGGCCTCGGCGGTCGACTCGACCTCTTCGTCATAGAAGTCAGCGACCTTCGTGAGCATGATCTCGAGGGCACCAGAATCTTCACCGACCGCGATCATCTGCACGACCATGGCCGGAAATATCGGCTCGGTCATGAGCGGACCGGCGATCGAATTGCCGAGCCGCACAGATTCTTGCACCTTCTTAAGCGCCTCCTCGATCACCCAGTTGCCCGAGGTCTCGCCGACAATACTGAGGGACTGCAGAATCGGAACACCAGCCCCGATCATCGCGGCAAAGTTTCGGCTGAAGCGCGCGATCGCGACCTTCGTGAACAATTGCCCGAACACGGGAACCCTGAGCTTGAAAGGGTCAACCACCTTCCGCACCCGATCCGTGTGCTTGTTAGCTCGCCACCACACGCTGAATGAAATCGTGCCCACCACCAGCACTGGTGCGATCCACGCCATATTGGCGGACATCACGACGAGAAATTGGGTGGGAGCGGGGAGTTCACCCCCCAGACTGTCAAACATCGCTTTAAAGATCGGCACGATGAACACCAACATCACGATTACAGCAAGAATCGCCATGCAAAGCACCGCGACCGGATAGGTCATCGCAGACTTAATCGTCGCACGCAGCTTCACATCGGATTCGAGACTGTCGGCCACCGAGATGAGGGCACCATCGAGAAAGCCGCCGGCCTCTCCCGCGCGCACCAGATAGATCATGAGTCTCGGGAAGATGAGCGGATGCTTGCCCAGACTTTCGGAGAACGACGAGCCAGTCTCCACATCGGCTCGCACCGCACCGAGCACCTCGGCGAGTTTCTTGTTCTCTGTCTGGTCCGCCAGGATCGACAGTGTCTTCATGAGCGACAGTCCTGCCGCGATCATCGTGGCCATCTGGCGACTCATGATCGCAAGATCCTTCAGGCTCACATTCTTGGCACCGAACCCGGGGATGTTGATCTCCATGTTCAGGCCGGTCGCGGCTGCTGACTCCTCGAGAGCGATTGGGGCCAGGCCCATCCCCTTCAACCGGGTCATCGCCGTTGAATTGCTCGATGCCTCAAGCTTGCCCTTGATGAGCTTGCCGTCGGAGTTTCGTGACGTGTAAGCGAACGTCTTGGTTGCGGCCATCAGTGGCTTTCCTTTGCGGGAGTGGTTGAACTGAAGCGGCCACCGTCATCGTCGCGACGGATCAGATGGAGCAGGTCTTCGCGGTTCTGAGCCTTCTCCATGGCCGCCTCCTTGGTGATCTTCCCGGCGTTGACCAGGTCGGCGAGGTGCTGATCCATCGTGTGCATGCCCATCTCACGACCGGCCTGCATGGCCGAGGGCACCTGGAAGGTCTTTCCTTCGCGGATAAGGTTTGCGATAGCCGGGGTGGCGACCATCACCTCGGTCGCGACAGACCGGCCCTTGCCATCTGCACTTTTGACCAGCGTCTGGCAAACGACGCCCTGGAGGGTCGCCGCGAGCTGGGCTCGCACCTGCCCCTGCTGGTGCGGCGGGAAGACATCGATGACACGGTCGATCGTCTGCGCTGCCGACTGCGTGTGCAAGGTCGCGAATACGAGGTGCCCTGTTTCGGCCGCGGTCAGCGCCACCGAAATCGTCTCCAGGTCTCGAAGCTCGCCAATCAGGATCACGTCCGGGTCTTGCCGGAGAACGTGCTTCAGCGCGGAAGCGAACGAGTGGGTGTCGCTGCCGACCTCGCGCTGATTGATGATCGACTTCTTGTTCTGGTGTAGGAACTCAATGGGATCTTCGACCGTCACGATATGGTCGGCACGCTCGCGGTTCACGAGGTCAATGACGGCGGCGAGGGTCGTGGACTTGCCGGAACCCGTCGGCCCGGTCACGAGGACGAGCCCACGTGACAGCCGTGCGAAGCGTTCGATCGTATCCGGCACACCAAGTTCGTGCAGCGGTTTGATCTCGGTCGGGATAAGTCGGAAGGCCGCACCCATATGGCCACGCTGTTGGTAGATGTTGACTCGGAAGCGCGCATCCTCCGACAGCGTGTAGGCGAAGTCGAGTTCGAGCACCTCGTCGAATATGTGCTGCTGGTCCTCCGTCATGATGCTGTGCAAAGCAGCACGCATCTTGGTGCCGTTCCACGTGACGGCACCTGGCACGGGCGACAATGCGCCGTGCAGCCGAATGGAGGGGATGGCGTCAACCGTGACGTGCAGGTCGGACCCGCCCATGTTGACCACCCGGTCGAGCGCGTCGAGCAGATCCGCGTCGCCGGAGAGGTCGGCAAACACCCGCGGGGCTACGACTGCCTCGATAATGGCGTCATCCGCCAGGGATACGGCACGAGCGGCACGCTCCGCAAAGGTGAGGGGGCTCGCTATCCGCGGCATGTTCGACAATGGTGCTGTGGGCGCGGGGGCGTCCACGAGGGTCGCGGACATCGGCGGGGCGAGCATCGCCGCCCGACTAGTCGGTGGGGCAGACACGGGTGCGGCGGGCGCGGGTAGCTCGGGCGCCGGCGAGGCGGGTGTGGTTGAGGCAGGCACGGGCGGGCCCGCGAAAGCGAACGCCGTCACATCCGGCGCGGCGAGCGACGTCGGCTCAGCTGGGAAACCTGCTAGTAGATCGTCGAACCCTAAGCTCGCGGCCTGCGGCGTCACAGCGCTGGGCGATGGTGCAGCGTCGGTTGTGGATTCCACTGGCCGTCCGCGAAGCTGGGACCTCCGGGGCAGGTCAGGCAGGTCCGCACTCATCGGTGCGGCGGGCGCCTCCTCGACCGGCGCCACAGTGTGGAGTGGCATGAACCCTTGCGGGGACGCCGGCGGCGGGAACACAGAGGGCCGCGCTGTCGCGGCGTCATCCACATCGAACGCTCCGGACAAGTCGTATACCGGTCGGTCGTTGCTCATTTTTCCCCCATAATTCTTTGTGTTGCCCCACCGGCAACGGTGTTACGCGACGACGCGCAGAACTTCCTCAATAGACGTGTGGCCGAGCTGGACCTTCATCCAGCCGTCCTGTCGCAGCGGAATCATCCCCTGCGATTGCGCAACCTTGGCGATCTCAGCACTTGACGAGCGTTGAACGGCAAGTCGTTCGATCTCCTCCGAGACGAGCATGACTTCATGGATCGCAATACGCCCGCGATACCCCGTCCCCGAACAGGATGAGCAACCTACCGGCCGATGTAGCGTCGGAAGGGCATGCCTTTCTGGATCGAACCCCACGCGCAAGCCGAGCATCTGCTGGGGGTCTGCGGTGAATGACTCCTTGCAGCGCTCGCACAGGCGACGCGCTAGCCGCTGCGCCACGACACAGTCGATCGCGGATCCCACCAGGAATGGCTCGATATCCATCTCGATGAGCCTGGTGATTGCACTCGGCGCGTCGTTGGTGTGAAGGGTCGAGAGAACGAGGTGGCCTGTGAGAGACGCCTCGATCGCAATCTGGGCGGTCTCATGGTCACGAATCTCACCCAGCAGCACCACGTCGGGGTCAGAACGCAGGATGGAGCGCAGCGCGCTCGCGAAGGTGAGCCCCGCCTTCGGGTTCACCTGCACCTGGTTGATTCCCGCCATGCGGTACTCCACCGGATCTTCGACGGTAATGACGTTGATCTCGGGCTTCGCGACGGTATGTAGGGTCGTGTACAGCGTCGTGGACTTGCCCGAACCCGTCGGACCGGTCACGAGAATCATCCCGTAGGGCTTCGTATACGACGATTTATAGGCGTCGAAGTTGCGCTGAAGGAGGTTCAGATCTTTGAGATCCATCGACGAACTCGAGTTGTCGAGAATTCGCATGACGACCTTCTCGCCCCACACCGTGGGCAACGTTGCCACACGCAGGTCAATCTTGCGACCGGCGTGCATCACGGAAAGGCGACCGTCCTGAGGCTTTCGACGCTCCGAGATGTCGATGTCGCTCATGATCTTGAGCCGCGAGATGACACCGTTCTGGATCTGTTTGGGCGCCTTCTGCATTTCGTGCAGCACGCCGTCGATGCGATACCTCACATTCATGCCGTCCTCGGCCGGTTCGATGTGGATGTCGGATGCCCGATCCTGAATCGCCTGGCTGATCAGCAGATTGACGAAACGGACGATGGGTGCGTCGTCTTCGACAACATCCCCAGCGACGACGACATCGTTACCGGGTGTTTTCGTTTCCTCCTGGAGCACCGAACTCAGCTCGTTGAGTTCCCCGTCCGCCCGGATCACGCGGTTGATAGCGCTGCGCAGATCTTGGCGTTCCGCGACAACCGGGCTGATGCGCATCCGGGAAGCAGCACGTAAATCGTCGAGAGTGACCACGTCACCGGGGTTGACCATCGCGACGGTCAGCAAATCGCCGGTCACGGCAATCGGAAGCACCTCGCAACGACGGCAGAGGGCAGCAGGCACGAGAGCGACCGCGGCGCGATCGATGGGGTAATCCTGAAGTTCGACAAACGGGAGCTCAGCCTGCGCCGCTCGCGCTGATGCGATCTGGCCGTAGGTGATGATGCCTTCCTCGACCAGGTTGAGGATCATCAACTCGTCCTCGGCGGTCGAACCCCCGAACGTGTCGAGCGCCTGGATCGGAATGGCTCCTCGAAGAATGAGAATTTCCGTCAGCGATGCCACGATCTGTGCCTCTCCCCCGAGCGCGTTGAAAGGGGAGCACGATTGTCGTAACAAATTCCCCTGAAGTCACAACGTTATCCGTCGGCGGGTTGGACCCACAGCCCCGTAACAGGGGGTACGACACACCCAGTACGGGGTACGGACGGGTGTGTCTACGGGGGACAGGATGCATTGCGCGCGCTGCCCGCGCCGATGAGTGGTGCAGGCAGCGCGTGAGGTCAGGCGACGGCGGTTCCCTCCAGTTCGACAAGTTGACCGGGGACCGCCAGGCGAGAAATTCCGAGCATTGTGGAGGTAGGTGAGACGCTCGCCGCAGCTAGACGTCCGGCCAGCTCTCCGTAGTGTGGGAAGAGAGCGTCGACATCGATCGTGTAGACGTTCAGGCGCACGAGATTCGCTAGAGTCATGCCCGCTGCGGCGAGCACTGCTTCGAGATTGTCGACGCTGAGCTTGAGTTGCGGGGCAATGTCGCCGTCGTGCTCAGGTCGACCGTCCTGGTTCATCGACGTCTGTCCCGAGACGTATAGCGTGCGAGTCGCACCGGAAACAAGCTCGCCCTGAGTGAACCCCATCTCCAGCGACCAGGTGACCGGATTTACTCCTGTGCGTTTGAGTGCCATTTTCTGCTTCATTTGTTATTCGCGCTGTGCCCGGTGATCCGGTCAAGCCGCGCCGTCTCTAACGGCGACATTTCAAGCATTCCAACGAATCACGACACCTTATGTCGTGTATTTCTGAGAGGGTTTTGTTGTGCGCGCGGATCGATTGCTATCACTCGTGCTGCTACTGCTGTTAACGCCAACCGAAAATGGGGCCACTTCTGCCAAGCGGGTTCTAGGGTGAATTCAAGCGGTCGTCGCAACACTTGTTTCTTGCCGCGATCCTAGCTCGGTAGTGATGACCAGTGTGGGTGTGTTCCAGTTGAGGCGTTTCCGTGGCCGGTCGTTGAGTCTTGCAGCGACAGCTTTGAGGGTTTCGGCGGTGTGAACGCTGAGATCGCTGTGCTTAGGGAAGTACTGCCGTAGCAGCCCATTCATGTTCTCGTTCGATCCGCGCTGCCATGGTTTGCCGGGGTGGGCGAAGAACACGCCATCGCCAAAGAGGGAAGCGATCTTGTCGTGGCCGGACATTTCCGAACCCTGGTCCCAAGTCAGGGTGTGGCGAAGGTGCGCCGGTAACTGCGACATCGTTGCCATCAGTGCTGCGTTGACTTCGGGCGCGGTGTGGGTGTCCGGCAGGTGCAGCAGCAGCACATACCCGCTCTTTCGTTCAACGAGGGTGCCGATCGCTGAGCGTGTCTTGCTGCCGATGATGAGGTCACCTTCCCAGTCACCCAGCCGGGAGCGTTCCTCAACGACAGCTGGCCGGTGATCGATCAGAGTCGCTGGGACGATGAATCGCGGAGTGCGAACATCCGGTCGTCGGCGTCGTTTTCGAAGCGGACGACCTGTGCGCAAATGTGTGGTCAGCTTGCGCGTTAGTCCGCTGTTGCGTGGCCAGTACACCGCTTGGTAGATCGTCTCGTGGCACACATGCCAGGACTTCTTCTGGGGGTGGGTTTCGCGCAGCCAGAAGCTGATTTGCTCCGGACTCCAATCCAGGGTGAGCTTGTCCTGCACGAGATCACGCAGCACCGGGTCTTGCCCGATCCGGCCGGCTCGGGCCCGGCGAGCTTTCTCGCGTGAACGGGCATGCGCGAGAACAGCGTCATATCTGCCGCGGTCGTGTCGGCGCATGTTGCGGTGCAGCTCCCGGCTGATCGTCGACGGTGAGCGTCCCAGCTGTCTCGATATCTCTCTCATCGATAGGCCGTCTCGTCTGAGCACGGCCAGACGTTCCCGCTCGATGCTCGACAGATATCGGGTATGCCGATCGGCTTCCACCAACCGCAGCGGCGCGACGCCGCCGCGCTCGGCACGCCACCGGAACCCAGTCGTGCGGGCGATCCCGATACGCCTCGCTGCCTCGATCGGACCAATCCCCGCGAGGATCAGCTTCCAATACGCGTCCTCAACGCTGAGCCATCTCTTACGTCCACGTCGTCCCATGATGTCCACACTCCGAATTCTGATGGAGTGTTGCAACGAGACCTAGAACCCGCTTGGCGTTTCTGGCCCTGTTTTCAGTCGGCGTTAACAGGGATTCGACGCCCCTACTGAGCCGCATCCACAGTGCGCGGTCGTTCAGACCAAGAAGTATCGGGAAGGCGCACTACGGCTGACTGCTCAGCGGGGGCCCACGAGCGGGTTCTCGTCCTCCACCCGCTACAGAAATAGAACGACGCCCCACGATGAAGCCTGTGGGGAGTCGTTCTATCTCGGTGGCATGTGAGGGATTCGACGCCCAACCCGAGCCGCCTCCACATCGCGGTGGCACGGATCCAATGAGGGCACGCACTGCGCGATGCGGCGGACTGCGCGAGTCGGGGCCCACGAGCGGCTTTTCGTCCTCCACCCGCGACGGAGATAAGAAAAGGCCCCACAAAATGCGCGCGGGGCCTTTTCTTATCTCGGTGGCATGTGAGGGATTCGACGCCCAACCCGAGCCGCCGGCCCATTGCGCGGTAGCACGCTGGGCACGAGCCATCCGTCACGCGCAATGGTCCGGACTGCGCGGGTCGGGGCCCTGGGGGTTCTCAGCGACGCACCCGCTACAGAAATTGGAGAAGGCCCCACGTAATGCGTGTGGGGCCTTCTCCAATTTCGGTGGCATGTGAGGGATTCGAACCCCCGAATGCGAAGCAGTCTGATTTACAGTCAGATCCCTTTGGCCACTTGGGTAACATGCCGAGGCACTTCCGGCCATATGTATCCACCTGACCGAACGCGCTGCTCAAGGATACAAGCTCCCGCCGCGCCTCGTGACCAGCCTCACAAAGGTAGGATCGGCACGCGACCGAGGAGGTACGACGCAATGCCCGGAATCAACCAGGTGGCCCAACTCGCGGGGGTGTCGACGGCGACCGTGTCTCGCGCCCTCAGCGGCAACGGGCATGTGTCGGAATCCACCCGGCAGCGGGTGCATGCGGCCGCCCTTGAGCTCGGCTACGTGGTGTCGTCAAACGCGTCCAGCCTAGCCACCGGGCGCACGCGCAACGTTGGCGTGGTCATCCCGTTCCTGAATCGCTGGTATTTCGGCGCCGTGCTGGAAGGTGCCGAGCAGGCCCTGCTCAGCCACGGCTACGACCTCACCCTCTACAACCTCAGCGGTGGCGGTGACGAGCGCCGCAGCGTGTTCGAGCACTTCCTATTACGCAAACGAGTGGATGCCGTCATCGCTATCTCACTGCAACTCACCGGCCAAGAGGTCGAGCGCCTGCTCGCCATGAACAAGCCCACCGTCGGCGTCGGCGGTTCCATCGCCGGGGTGCGCACCCTCAGCATCGATGACGGCGAGGTTGCTCAGCTGGCGACCGAGCACCTGCTGTCGCTCGGTCACCGGGTGATCGCGTTTATTGGTGGTAACCGAGAATCCGAGATGGACTTCCACGTGCCGTCGACACGCCGCGAGGGTTTCAACGCGGCGCTCGCGAAGGCGGGCATCCTCGCTGACCCTGAGCTTTTCCATGCCGCGGACTTCACCATCCCGGGCGGGTACGCGGCCGGGAAACAGCTGCTGGGCAACCCGCGCAAACGCCCGACGGCGATATTCGCGGCATCCGACGAAATGGCCATGGGAGCGATGCTCGCCGCCAGGGATCTTGGGTTGAAAGTGCCCGATGACGTGTCCGTGATCGGTGTCGACGACCACGAACTCGCGGAATTCTTCGGCCTGTCGACAATCGCACAGTTTCCGGCGCTGCAGGGTCGCATGGCGGTCGACATCCTCATGGACGAGCTGCACCCGAACCACGAGGCGCACGCCTCGAGCAACACACCACTACCGTTCGAACTGATCGTGCGCTCGAGCACCTCGCGCCCGACGCCCTAGCCTGCCGCGTTCATCATTCAGGAGGTTGTGGGGCCAGTGTGACTGGTGGGGTGGATGTGGTGCCGCAGATCACATCCACCCCACCAGTCACACCACCTCCTGAATGATGAAAGCCACCTCCTGAACCGATGAAAGGGCGGACGGCGGCGGGCATGCGCCACCGGTTAAACCCCGGGAGGTTCTAGCATGGGGGCATGGCAGATTCCACATTCGACATCGTCAGCAAGGTCGACCAGATGGAGGCGGATAACGCCGTCAACCAGGCGCAGAAAGAGATCGCGACCCGATACGACTTCAAGGGCGTGGGCGCATCCATCGAATGGAGCGGCGAAAAGTTGCTGTTGAAGGCCAGCGCCGAAGAGCGCGTGAAGGCCGTGCTGGAGGTGCTCGAGGCAAAGTTCATCAAACGTGGCATTTCCCTTCGATCGCTGGATGCCGGCGACCCGTTCGCGAGCGGTAAGGAGTACCGCATCGAGATCGGTCTTAAGAACGGCATCTCCAGTGAGGACGCGAAGAAGGTCTCGAAGATTATCCGCGATGAAGGCCCCAAGGGCGTGAAATCGCAAATCCAGGGCGACGAGCTGCGCGTGCAGTCGAAGAGCCGCGACGACCTACAGGCCACAATGGCGCTGTTGAGGGGCAAAGAGCTCGACGTCGACCTACAGTTCGTGAACTTCCGCTAGCACGGGGGCGCCGACACAGCGGAGCTAACGGGGCCCGGCGCGTCGCTAGACTTCGATCGATGGATGACGTCGCCGCCCTCACTCTCTCCAACATCACGGTCGCCGGTGTGTTGCTCGTCGTCGACTTCATCATCCGGATCACGGCCCTCATCGTCGTTCCACGTAACCGTCGGCCACAAACGGCGATGGCTTGGCTGCTGGCGATATTCTTCGTGCCCTACGTGGGCGTCATCCTGTTCCTGATCGTCGGAAGCGCGCGCCTGCCCCGTGGGCGCCGCCGCAAGCAGCGCCAGATCAACGACTACATCATCGAGACCACCGAGGGTTTCGATCTCGTGCAGCGCGACCCACCCTGGCCGTCGTGGCTCGAGCCGATCGTCGAACTGAATCGCACGCTGGGCGCCATGCCGCTGGTGGGTGGCAACCGGGCGAAGCTGTTTTCCAACAACCAGGAGGCTCTCGACGCCATGA
>NZ_JANLVV010000042.1:0-5305 GCF_031364185.1 Salinibacterium sp.
GAACTGTGATGCGGCGGGGAGAACTCTGCCCTACCAGCCAGAGCATGGCCAACACACTGGCAAACGATGCGGAGCCCAGGACCACAAGCACTGTCTGAATGGCAACCACTGGTGCATTAGAGAGCTGCGCCATGACAACGAGGCCAGAGATCGTGACAGCGACAAGTATCATCGCAGCGGCAGTGACGAGAAAGGGGCGACGCAGTGTGTCGCTGCGGGCGAGGCCGCTTCCTGCGAGGAATTCCGTCAGGAACGGATTGGGAACGACCGGGCCTCGGGTTCGACCGGCGAGGAGCGCGAAAGTTGCCAGGATCGCAGCAATGATTCCCACTGCACGATAGCTGCTCGGGGAGCTCATGGCGGCAAGGACTTCCGGGCTCGCCAGACCATGAACCAGTGCTCTGAGGAGTGGCACTGCCACTATGGCGACGATCAGGATCGCCACGTAGACCGTATAGCCGGGTTCGCCCGTTGTGGCCAGACCCGCTCTCGATGCCGCAATGGATCGAGAGCGCGACAGTACGCGACGGTCATTCGATGGATTCACGAGGCTCCGATAGACACAGACCGGTTCGCGATTGACTCGATCATGTCCGCACTATGGCTTGCGATCACGACTGTGACACCACGTTCGATCTCGGCGCGGACCACGGACGCCACTAAGGCGCGTCGTGCCGCATCCAGCCGCTGTTCTGGTTCGTCGAGGATTAACACCTCGAACGGGCGCACGAACGCCGTGGCCAGAGACAACAGTTGCGTCTGCCCAGATGAGAGCTCCGTCACAAACCGATTCCGGAGGTCACCTATTCCAAGAGCGGCCATAGTGGCGTCCGCCGCATCCGTTGCGGCGGATCCGGCCCGTCCCCACGTCGTCGCGATGAAACGTAAATGCTCGTGAGCGGTCAGTTCACGGGCAAAGGCGGGCAAACCGATGCGTGCCGAGATCATGCGACGTATGGCTCGCGCACGTTCATCGATTGGCTCTCCGTCGACGTACACATGCCCACTTGTCGGGCGAAGCTGGCCACTTAGTATCCGAAGAAGGGTCGTTTTTCCGGAACCGTTCTGTCCTTGAACTGCTATGGCCTCTCCCTCCTTCACAGCGAAGGACACGGGGGCAAGGAGCACCTCAGAATCAACCGAAGCGGAGACAGCGCGGGCTTCGAGACAGAACATATGAACTATTCTCTCGTGTCTTCGGCTGTTGCTGGGCTCTGGCGGCGCCCGGCCGTCGGGCTATTGGGATTAGCGCGATTAGCCGACCCTACGCGTGCAGCTTCGAACGTAAGGTGTCCCGAAACCTGGCCACCTCGAATCCGATGGGTTTCGAGGTAACCGGCCCCGACCCACCTGGCACTGCGCCAATGGGGCAGGGGATCGGTGCTGAAAAACTCATCCCTGGACGCGGACTATCCAGCCGACAATCTGGCCGTGATGTGCACGCGGACTCCGCAAGTTCGCCACACCGTGCTGGATTGCACCGCCGGCTTCTGGCACCTGCCCGCGTTCCGCTGGGTCTTCAGATGGCTGGTAGCGCACTGAGATCTGATCGATTCGAATCACGCGGCCCGAAAGGTGAGTCCAATCGAGGGTCGCACTGACATCTCGTAATGCCCCGGCATATGTGTCTCGTTGGAGGAGGATCGTACGGCGGCCAGCGAACAAGCGAGCCACCCAGTCGTGCTCCATGGGCACGAGGTCCCAGTCGACATGCTGATCCAATGCGATGTCAAAGCCGTCCTCAGCGACTTGCCACTCGGTCAGCCACACGTCGGTTTCGTTGGGCCCCTTGCTCGGCGCGGGATCCTCTGCGTCGACCGCTTGTATCTCTTGGCTCACGAGTGGCTGGTAGGAGGCGCTGTAGTTCATGCCATTGCTCGAGTGCTGGGGATCGACACATCGAATCGTCGTATCTGGTGTTGGGGTCGGCAAACGGCTGGGAGAGCGCATGGAACAAGGATAGGAACCCCTGCGACTAACTACGAGTGTCTTCGGGAAGCCAATCGGTGCAACAGAGATCGTGTAGGAGGAGGGGCCGCGGGGACTCGAGACCGCGGCGTCTTGTATCCCATGGGATTCGAGGCGCCTAAGTTGCGAGACGCTGGCCCGCTCAGGGATCACCGCAAGAACCCAGGAATCCGTCAGCGGGCTGCGCCTGGCGCATCCGTTTCGTGACGCATGCGCACGGCGCTTACTTCGGGTCACGAAGGAGAGTAGCGAGCACAGCATCAGCCCCGCTCGGCTTGGGCCTCGTGTACGCCTTGCGAATCCACTGCAGCACCCCTGAGCCGACGCCTGCGGCTGCTCCCCACAGCGGCTCTTGGGTTGCGAATCCGACCGAGAGCCCCAGGGCAGCGTCGATGACAAGGTCAGCACCATCGGTTCGAACCAGATCTTTGAGCGACGAATTCTCGAGGTCATGGCGGACCTTGTTTACGCGTGGTTGCAGGACGTCTTCGACGCGTTCGCGGAGTTCTGCCGGCGAGTCCGCTGCGGCGTCACGTTGGATGATCCGTAACGCACTACGCCAATCTTCGAAGTCGTCAGAGGACTTGCGGACTGCTACTGCTTGCCGGATCGGCACTTCGAGCGATGGAACCACGATCCGGGACACCTCTCGAAGCACCGCGCCCGGGTGCTCTCGGTGGACTCCGGCGGCCACCTTTCGTCGCAGGAAAGCGAGGTCGACCTCTGATGCAGGCACGTACTGCGCACCGAACGCATCAGCGACCGCGAGCATCTTGTTGAGGTAGTAGGAGAACGGCTCCGCTCGCCATTTTTCGTCGGCAGGTCGAACCGGTTCGTTGAGCGAAGCCGATAGGCCTTGAAGGTTGTCCCACGCGGTGACCCCGATCTGATCTGCCGGGATGGCTGAGATGAAGTCCTGGAAATCTCGCGACCCGACGTCGTGCCGGACGGCCGTTTCTAACTGGGTTCGCCGTCGTCCAAGAATCGGCCATTGGCTTCGCAGTACTGTCACGCCGTCGCGAATGGGCCCCTCGAGTGCGTACAGATTGTCGACGATACTAGCGAACCGGGTAGCGGCCACCCCCGGTTCTTCTCGCAGCGAATCGTAGGAGCCGGCCCGGCTCCAAATTGCTGCCCCGGCCTGCACAACGTTGTAGACACCATCGCGCCGACGATAGCGGATGCCGCGCGGATCAGGCAGTGAGGATCGGTCGTCGAAGAAGTTAGCAAGCGGGTCCAGGAGGAGCAGCTTCGGGTAGTACAGCAGGGAGTCGCTCAGATCCTCACGAAAAGAAGGCTCGCTCCCGTAGGCGCTTCGCCACCCACCGATCAGCGAGGCGCCCTCCGGGATTAGTTCCTCCGCCTGATCACGCCAGAACTCGCCCAACGCGCCCGCGAGCGAATCCAATTCAACGGGGCTCAGTTTCGCCAGCTCTGCCAGGACTGGTGTAGCGCCGAGAGCTTCCTCAAGAGCATCAAGGATCGTGCGAGGAGACTTCGCTTTTTTCGGGCTCATGACTCCATCGTGGCCCATCGCAGCATCTGACGTCCGCAATAGCGTCCCCCACCGGGTGTCTCACCTTCAGTTGCGATGCAGTGCCGCCGCCGTTGTTGCGATGCCCGTTTATCCCGCCCGATAAGGATGCCCGCAAGGGTGCCTTATCTGCAACATGATTACGTGTTTCGAAACCGTACCCTTGCAAGACGGTTAGGCGAGACAAACCGGTCCCGACCCGCATCCCCGCCGACACTGCACTATTTTACGAACGATAGGCAAGAAAAAGAGGAGTCCTCTGGACAAAAATCCGGAGGGCTTCTCCCTTTTATGGCGGTTGGCAGGACTGTTTTTAGAACAGCCCCACAGTGGGCCGTCCTAACAACCGATTTACGCCTTACAGGTGTCGTCACCATATCTCTTGTGCGCTGCGTGGCGGGCCCCGACTTCGCCTAGTTCAGTCACGCATAATTCTGCTGCTGATATGAGCGCGTTAGATTGCTCGTGAATCTCGATCTCGTCGGTCAAAAGAGAGCTTTTCCATTTGTAATGTGCGAACTCATTACGGTTCGCCGAAACTTGCCGAATGTTCGAAACCAGTTCATCCGAGAGGCGAACAGAATCACCAAATACCGACAACCACGCCGACGATGTCTTCTTCCATATGCTGTTGGCTCGGATGAATTCATCGGCCTCTTCTTCGCTGTGCCCCGTGGACCGAAATGCATCGGCGAATAGGGAATTCAACGAGTGTTCGATCCACGTTGCATAAAACATGATCGCGAACTCCCATCGCTCCGCCTTCACAAAGTCGCGTGCTTGCTCGAGCAGGTCGTCCGTGTAGGACGTGGTGAAACGGAAGCGCTTGAGAATCAGCTCGGGGTGGCGAGCGATGAAGTAGGACATGAATTTGAGACCGTCCTCTTCGGTCATGTCCTGAAGGCCCGGAAAGCCGGAAGTCGAAGAGGTCTCGTAAATGGCACGGGCAAAGAAGTCACGGTCTTCTTTCGAGGATCTTTCCCAAAAGCTCATTCGTGAATTCCTCCTGTCTGGGTACTTAAGGCTGTTCCTGTGCAGAGACGCCAGCTGTAACCATTGGCGTCGTGCAGTTCTCGCCTGCGCGTTTGCTATCGTGCCACTCGCCCGCGCTCTTGTCCACGACAAGAAGACAGGGGCAGCGAGGTAGCAATGGGTCTGGTGACAGCGCGGCTACCAACACCCAGACAGAGTCTCGTAACCCTAGGGATATAAGACGTCTCACGACTCCACAGCTCTGACCTTCGCAGATCAGGGAAGTGTCGCGCCCGGCGGGTCTCATAACTACGTCGCATGATCTGCTGCTTGAGTTTTGGTGCTGGCCGTTAGTTATGAGAGATACCCCAGGAGCGCAGTGACCAAGCTGGTCGGCTGCGCGCGCGTATCGACGCGGATGTCGCGAGCCAGCCGCGCGTACTGGTCGAGGAGATCATGGATCGTAGTTATCTTCGGCTCCAAAGCTCACCCATCCGGGCCCGGCAACGCCCACCTCGCTCTGCATCATTAAGGAAGGGCACCCGGGCAATCCGACCGCTCACGCGCGCCGGATGATGCAATTGCCGTATACGTGTCAGCCCTATCCACCGCCAAGAAATCCAGTCCTCGGAATCGCCACGATAATGAGTCCCGCGAATAGATAAGCATGCACTGGGGCAGAAAAGCCGGGCCCTACTCGCCGTGCTCCTCCGACACCGGCAACCAGCTCAGAGGAACCGATGCGGTGATGATGCTGCCGTCGGCACGAAGGGTGCCTTCGACGTCGCTTGTGCTCGGGGCTCCGGAGAGTCGATCGCCGTGGTGCTCCAG
>NZ_JANLVV010000060.1:0-4635 GCF_031364185.1 Salinibacterium sp.
GCGGCCCTGATGGTGTCGACCTGGCTCGGGTGGATGCACGCGGTCGCCGAGAAGCCGACGGCAGCGGCATCCATTGCCTCGGCTCGTAACCCCTCGAGATCGGTGATGTCGAGGTGGACGGCATCGATGGCCGCCTTGCCGTGGGCGGCGGCAGCGAAGAGCACCGTCGTGCGTGCCTGTCGTGCCACATCCCGGTACAGCCCCCCGGGCCCCCGGCTCGAGCGCCCGCCGAGGCTCGCGATGAGGTCTTCAGCCCCCCACATCAGCGCGATCACGTTGCCTGCAGCGGCAATCTCCGAGCTGTTCTCCACGCCACGAACGGTCTCGCAGAGGGCGATCACGTCGAACGCCTCCAGCGGCGCGACATCGCTGGCCCGTTCCGACTTGGCGAGCATGATCGTGCGAATGCCGGTGTGGGCAAGGCTCTCGAGGTCGAGCACGAAATCGTCGGTGCCGGCCGGGTTGACCCGAACGATGGTGGTGGCGGGGTCGGGCCCGGCCGCCATCAACGATGCCCGCGCCCTCGCCCTATTCTCGGGCGAGACCGCATCCTCGAGGTCGATGATGACGGCGTCGGCGGCAGCGGCGGCCTTCGCATAGCGGTCGGGCCGGTCTGCCGGGCAGAACAGCAGGGCGGGGCCGTGCACGAACGGCGCAGCCATTGTCATGCCTCGCTCGGCGCGCAGCGCAGCAGGGTCGATCGCACCGCGCGCGCGACCACCTCCCCGGTCTGGATTCTCGCCACGTGCTCGAACACGACGATGCCCTGCCCGGGCCGGCTCGATGACAGGCGCTTCGACAAGATGGTGGTCTCGGCTGTGAGGGTGTCACCGTGCCGCACCGGGTGCGGAAAGCTGACCGAATCGAAGCCAAGGTTCGCCACAATCGTGCCCTGGGTGAGCTGCGCCACCGACAGGCCGACCATCGTCGAGAGCGTGAACATGCTGTTGACCAGCCGCTCACCGAATTCGGTGGTCGTCGCCCATTCCGCATCCAGATGCAGCGACTGGGTGTTCATGGTGAGGGTGGTGAAGAGCACATTATCGGCCTCGGTGACGGTGCGGCTCGGGCTGTGCTCATACACGGTCTCGAGTTCGAACTCCTCGAAGTACAGCCCTCGCTGGGTGATTCGTTTGGCGTTCATGAGGCCAACCCTCCTTCTTGTAGTGGATGCGCCGCCGCCACATCGTGCGGAACGACCCGCGCAAGCAGTTGCCCGCCCGTCACCTGCGCCCCCAGTTGCACGTCGAGGCGCACAATCCCGTCCGTCGGCGCGCGAAGCACGTGCTCCATCTTCATGGCCTCGACGATCACCACTGCTGCACCGGCGATCACGGCCTCACCGTCGGACGCGCTGAGCGCGACCACGGATCCAGGCATGGGGGATCTCAGCTCGGGAGTGGAGTTCTGTTCCGCGGCATCCCGGGGGCGCGAGCGCTGGTCGGCGATGGTCCAGGTGACCGGGCCGTCCGAGAACGTGAGCAGGTCATCCCGGATCGTGAAAAACACTGAGCTGCCCACCCCGGCGATGCTCGTGAGCGCGTCGAAACCGTCAATGGTGGTTACGGCGTCGAACTTCGGGCCGCCGCCCACCGACACGCTGGCGAGATCTGGCGAACCCCACACGCTCACCTCGGTGGGTTCCGTGTTGTCACGCCCGCTCAAATCTTGCACCTGGAGCCGGTACACCGACGGTGCGGTCGCTCCGATGCGCCAGCCGTTCGGCTTCTGCCACAGCGAGCCGCGGTCGTGGTGCTGCCACTGACTGGCGTGCAGGATCAGTGCCGCGCGAACGAAGAGCCGATCATCCGGCTGCGCAAAATCGAGTGTGGGAACGACCCGCTCGATGAGACCGGTATCGAGGCGGCCGTCGGCAACATCGCCGTCGCGCAGCAGCAGCGACAGGAACTCGATGTTCGTGGTCACGCCGTGCACGGCGGTGTGGCCGAGGGCGGCGACCAACCGCCGCAGGGCGCTGGCGCGGTCGGGGGCCCAGGCAATCACCTTGGCCAGCATCGGATCGTATTGGGACGAGACTGCGAGGCCGTCGATCATCGAGCTGTCGACCCGAATGCCGGTCGCCGCTGGCTCGCGAAGCGCCTCGATGGTGCCGCCGGTCGGAAGGAAGCCGTGCGCCGGGTCTTCCGCATAGATGCGGGCCTCGATCGCATGCCCGCGCAGCACCACATCCTGCTGGCCGAACGACAGCTTTTCGCCCGAGGCGACCCTCAGCTGCCATTCGACGAGATCGATGCCGGTCACCATTTCGGTCACCGGATGCTCGACCTGCAGTCTCGTATTCATCTCCATGAAATAGAACTCGCCGGGCTGGTCTGCGGCGACGATGAATTCGACGGTACCGACCCCTTCGTACCCGACGCTTCGCGCTGTTTCGCAGGCGGCCTCGCCGATGCGAGCGCGGGTGCGCTCATCGAGAAGGGGCGACGGCGCCTCTTCGATCACCTTCTGGTGGCGGCGTTGCAGCGAGCACTCGCGCTCGCCGAGATGCACGACCGAGCCGAACCTATCCGCGAGCACCTGCACCTCGATGTGGCGCGGGGTCGAAATGTAGCGTTCGATAAAAATGGAGTCGTCGCCGAAGGACGACGCGGCCTCCCGCCTCGCGGCGGCGAGCGAGCCCAGCAGCTCCGACTGCTGCGTGACGACGTGCATGCCTTTGCCCCCGCCGCCGGCGGACGGCTTGATGAGCACCGGGAATCCCATCGTGATGGCGCCGGCCGCGAGCTGGGCGTCGGTCAACCCGGGTGCCGCGAGTCCCGGCACGGTCGGAACGCCGCGCTCTGCGACCTTCGCCTTCGCGCTGATCTTGTCGCCCATCACCCTGATCGCGTCGACCCCGGGGCCGACGAAGACGATGCCAGCCTCAGCGCAGGCCTCGGCGAATTGGGCATTCTCGGCGAGGAATCCGTAGCCGGGATGGATGGCATCGGCTCCGGTGGTGACGGCGGCGTCGATCACCCTAGCGATGTCGAGGTAGCTGAGTGCGGCGCTTGCGGGGCCGATGCGCACGGAGACGTCGGCCATGCGCACGTGTTTGGCCGCGGCATCCACATCGCTGAAAATGGCGACCGAACGGATGCCGAGGCTTCGCAGCGATTCGATGATGCGGCAGGCGATCTCGCCGCGATTGGCTACCAGGACTGTCGTGAACATCGCCGTCACATCCTGAAGACGCCGTAGCTGACGTCGCCCATCGGGGCTCTGGCGCACACATCGAGGGCCAGGCCGACGACGGTTCGGGTGTCGGCCGGGTCGATGATGCCGTCGTCCCACAGGCGCGCGGAGGAGTAGTAGGGGCTGCCCTGGTGTTCGTACTGTTCCCGGATCGGCTCGCGGAACGCCTCTTCATCCTCGGTCGACCAGCTGCCGCCGGCCGACTCGACCTGCTCGCGACGGATCGTCGACAGCACGGATGCCGCCTGCGGGCCGCCCATCACCGAGATGCGGCTGGCCGGCCACATCCACAGGAACCTCGGAGAGTACGAACGCCCGCTCATCGAGTAGTTGCCCGCGCCGAACGAGCCGCCCACCACGACGGTGAGTTTGGGCACCCGCGCGCAGGCGACCGCGGTCACCATCTTCGCGCCGTGCTTGGCGATGCCGCCGGCCTCATACTCGCGGCCCACCATGAACCCGGTGATGTTCTGCAGGAACAGCAACGGGATGCGCCGCTGGTCGCACAACTCGATGAAATGGGCCCCCTTCAGCGCCGACTCGCTGAACAGCACGCCGTTATTGGCAACGATGCCGACAGGATGACCATGGATGTGTGCGAATCCCGTCACGAGGGTCGCGCCATACTCCTTCTTGAACTCGTGGAAGAGGCTGCCGTCCACGAGGCGGGCGATGATCTCGCGCACATCGTAGGGCACATGCAGGTCGGTGGGAACGACTCCGTACAGTTCCTTCTCGTTCGCCACCGGAGGCACTACCGGTTGCACCTCATAGGGCAACGGCCCCGGCGGCGGCAGCTGGCTGATGATGTCGCGCACGATCTGCAGCGCATGATGGTCGTTATCGGCGAGGTGGTCGGTGACGCCCGAGAGCCTCGAGTGCGTGAGACCGCCGCCGAGATCCTCGGCCGACACGACCTCCCCGGTGGCCGCTTTCACCAGCGGCGGCCCGCCCAGGAAGATGGTGCCCTGGTTGCGAACGATGATCGTCTCGTCGCTCATGGCAGGCATGTAAGCGCCACCGGCGGTGCTCGAGCCCAGCACGGCGGCGATCTGCGCTATGCCCCTGGCCGACATCCTGGCCTGGTTGTAGAAGATGCGGCCGAAGTGGTCGCGGTCGGGGAACACCTCATCCTGTCTCGGCAGGAATGCTCCACCGGAATCGACCAGATAGATGCACGGCAGGTCATTCTCGGAGGCGATTTCCTGGGCGCGGAGGTGCTTCTTGACAGTCAGGGGGTAGTACGCGCCGCCTTTCACCGTGGCGTCGTTGGCGACGACCATGCAGTGTCGGCCGTGGATCATGCCGATGCCGGCGATCACCCCGGCACCGGGGCACTCGTTGTCGTAGAGCTCGAACGCCGCCAGCGGGGCCACCTCGAGGAAGGGGCTTCCGCGGTCTAGCAGGGCGTCGATCCGATCCCGTGCCAGCAGTTTGCCG
>NZ_JANLVV010000069.1:0-23234 GCF_031364185.1 Salinibacterium sp.
ATGAAAATGGAGGCGAGGAGTCGCCAAACGCCAACCCATGCCCCGAAGGGGCCCGGCCTCACGGCGTATTGACTATTGACGGGCGCTGGCACCTTCCGGACCCAGCGCCCAGGGTGTTAGCCGACGGCTACGTCCGATCGAGCTGACTCGACTATTCGGTGACCGGGCTCCACTCCCAAATGTTCCAGAAAATCGTCGGCGCCAGCGTAGACGGCGAAATATTCGCGATCTTGGTCTGGTCGAACGCGGTCACGGCCGGAAACTGGAAGATCGTGACCCCATAGAAGTCATCGAACAGCAGCTTGTCGATTTTCTTCTGGATGTCGATCTGCTTATCGAGGTCGAACTCTTTACCCAACTGGTCGGTCAGCTTGTCCATCTCAGGGTTGTTGTAGAAGCTGAGATTGTTGATGCCCTTCGAGTTGTAGTTCGGCGGCGGCCCGTTGGTCACACCGAGGCTCGTGGACTGCCAGCCGAACAGCGACGCGTCGTAGGCTCCGGGAGTGCCGAGGAGGCCACCCCAGTCAGGGCTGGAGCAGTCTGTGACGTTGAAGCCGGCCAGGGCGCCAGACTGCTGGATCAGCAGGAACTCGTTCGCACGACGAGGATTCGTCGACGAGAAGAGCATGCAGACCTCAGGGTTAGTGACGCCGGACTGGGCAAGAAGTGCCTTGGCGCCCTCGATGTCGACCGTCTTATACGCATCCGAACCGTTGGCCGCGATGGAGTCGTCGTAGCCCTCAGCGCCCGGCAGGAAGACCTGCGAGTCACGAGTGACGGCATCAGGCTGGATCGGCACGATGAGCTTATCGACGATCTCTTGGCGCGGGATGACCTTCATGAACGCCTCACGGATGAGGGGGTCGTTGAAGTGACCGCTCTTCGACTGGTCGAACTGCAAGTCGATGTGCTCATAGGTGCCCTCGTTACCGCCGATGACGGTGACGTCGAGCGCGGCTACGGCATCGGCCACGTCTGCGGTGGCCTGCGGAGAAATCACCTGTACTTCTCCGTTTTGCAGGGCCTGAACGGCGGCGAGCGGGTCGGTGATGAACCTGACCGTGATCTCCTCAACCTGCGGCTGGTGGTCGCCCGTGTAGTTCTTATTGGCGGTAAGGGTGATGAACTGGTCGGCCACGAAATTGGTGATCGTGTACGGGCCGTTTCCGACGACCAGGCTCTCGTCTTTCGGCATCTCGGTGAAGTTGAAGCCGGTGTTCCAGAAGCTGGCAATCTTGGCCATGGATGCGGCGTCGTTATCAGTGATCGCCTTCACTAGGGCATCTTTGGCCTCCTGCGGGTCTTTGATGCCGAGTGCGTTCTGGGCGACGACATGCGCGGGAAGGCCCACGTTCGTGAACGATAGCTCCCAGTCGACGAACGGCGAATCCCAGGTCATCGTGATCGACTTCTTATCGTCGCTGACCTCCGGCAACTTGCTGACCAGCCCCGGGCCTGTTGTTGGGTCGGCACCGGTGTCGAAGAATACGACATCAGTCGGGAAGTCGGGGGTAAATTCACCGGTCTCGGGGTCGGTGAACTTGGCGGCGTCGAAGTCCGGGGTGTTCTCCGCGCCCGACAGCGAGACCCACTTGAGCAGCAGGTCGGCGGCGTCGACTGCCGTGCCGTCAGACCACTTCACGCCATCGGCGATGGTGTATTTCACGACCAGCGGGTCGTCTGAGACCTTCTCGTACGTGCCGAAGGAGGTGTCCTTGATCAACTTGGGAGTGTCGTCGTAAAAATTGAATTGCGCGTTAGTCGCGTAGGTGATGTTGTTGTTGGAAGTGTTGTTGCCGAACGAGGTCTCTCCGTTGTATGAAAAGAACGGCTGGTTCCAGGCGACCGACAGGGATGATCCCTCGACGATCTCGGACTGCGGCGCTGCGCAACCCGAGAGCACGAGAGCACCGACGGCGACTGTGGCAGCGGCTGCCGCGAATCGTCTGATTCTCAATTTTCCTCCTGTGCAAGATGGGCGCACGCCGCGGCAATTCGGAGCGCAGCGTTGCGCCTGATGTTCACACCCTAAACGGGGGTAGACGGTGCCCGAACCAGAAGGATAGAAACGTTACACAGTGGTAACGATCGAGCGAGGATCGTGCATATTCTGACGATTTCTTGCGGCGTTTTGACCAGAAACGCAGGGTTTGTGCGCGATTGGACGAGAAATGCTCAGAACAAGCGCACAGCGATCAGCACCATGAGCCTCCGCGGCTCACACTCCCAGCTGGATGCCTGCCCCGGGGATGGCGGCGAGCAATTCCTGCGTGTACTCCTCCCGAGGATTGTCGAAGACCCGGTCGGTGGATGCCGCCTCGACGATCTGGCCACGGCGCATTACGCACACATTGTCGGCGATCAGGCGCACCACCGCGAGGTCGTGGGTGATGAACAGGTAGGTGAGGTCGAGTTCGGATTGTAGTTCGCTGAGGAGGGCAAGAATCTGCGCCTGCACCAGAACATCGAGCGCCGAGACCGCTTCATCGAGCACGACGATGTCAGGTTTGAGCGCCAGGGCACGAGCAATCGCCACCCGCTGGCGCTGGCCACCCGACAGCTCGTTGGGGTAGCGGTCAACTAGCACCCTGGGAAGAGAAACCTGGTCGAGCAGCTCGAGCACTCGCGCCCGCTGCTGCTTCCGATCTCCCACGTGATGCGCCACCAGCGGTTCGGCGATGGTCGCCCCTATGTTGTACAGGGGGTCAAGGGAGCCAAACGGATCCTGGAAGACTGGTTGCATCCGCCGACGCAGGGCGAGCAGTTCCTTGCCCTTCGTCGTGGCGAGGTCTTTGCCGCCCACAACGATTTTGCCCGATGTGGGCTGATCCAGCTTCAGGATGAGCCGCGCTACGGTCGACTTGCCAGACCCTGACTCCCCCACGAGCGCGGTCGTGGTGCCCTTCGCGATAGAGAACGACACCGAATCGACTGCGGTGAACGGCACGTTCCGAAGCTTGCCGGTGTTGATCTTGAAAACTCGGGTCAGGTTCTCGACCTGAACCGCCGGTGCTGCCGAAATGGCTCCGGCCACTCGGGACGCCCGCTCCTCTGCCGTGACGATCAGGTCGACCTCGACTGCGTCGTCGGCGCGATGACCGAGATCAGCGAGCGATGTCGTGCTGCGCTGGATCCGCTGGGAGGCGAGGCTCGGCGCCGCGGCGACGAGCCGTTTGGTATAGGGATGCTGCGGATTCTGCAGCAACTCCACCGACGGGCCCGCCTCGACGACGCGCCCTTTGTACATGACCACAAGCTTCTCTGCACGCTCTGCGGCAAGCCCGAGATCGTGCGTGATGAAGAGCACGGATGTTCCGGTTTCGGCGGTGAGCTTCGCCAGATGATCGAGAATGACCCGCTGGACTGTTACATCGAGGGCGGAGGTGGGTTCATCCGCGATCAACAGTTTCGGGCTCGACGACAGCCCGATACCGATGAGTACGCGCTGGCGCATACCCCCCGAGAACTGGTGTGGGTACTGGCGCAACCTGTCCTCGGCATCCGACAACCCGGCCTGCTTAAGTACGGTGATGGCCTTGTTTCGAGCATCGCGCCCTCGAGTCGCCATGCCGTTGGCGACGAGTGTTTCTTCGACCTGGAAACCGATGCGCCACACCGGGTTGAGGTTCGACATCGGGTCTTGCGGCACAAAGCCGATGAGCCTGCCGCGCACCTCCTCGAGTTCCTTCTCGGTGAGCTTGGTCAGATCCTGGCCGTCGAACATGATGCTGCCGCCGGTGATCTCGGCGGCCTTCGGTAGAAGGTTGATAATGGCCAGTGCCGTGGTCGTCTTGCCCGAGCCTGACTCCCCCACGATGGCGAGAGTCTCGCCCCTCATCAGCGTGAGGTCGACTCCGTTTACCGCAGGGACCATCCCGGATTGGGTTGCGAAGCCGACCTGGAGGCCGCGGATTTCGAGCAGAGGCGTACGAGCGGTGCCGCGCGGGGCATCCAACCGTGAATTCGGTGTGGTCATCGTCTGGCTCTCGCTTTCGGGTCAAGTGCGTCACGAAGTACCTCACCCATGACGATGAAGGCCAGCACGGTGCCCGTGAGCGCGATCGACGGCCAAACCAACGTCATCGGATTATTTCTGATGTCAGGCTGCGCCGCATTGATGTCGTTGCCCCACGACATCACCGAGCTGGGAAGCCCCACACCCAAAAACCCAAGCGTCGCCTCCGCCACGATCGCGCCAGCCAGCCCAATCGTCGTTAGCACAATCACCGGGGCAATCGAGTTGGGCAGTACATGCCTCCAGAGGGTGCGAATCGACGACACCCCAAGCGCGGTCGCCGAGGTAACGTAATCCGCGTTTTTGACGGAGATGATCTGCCCCCGCAGAATACGTGCGGTGCTGGGCCAGGCGAAACCCCCGATGGCCAACGAGATCACCAGGACGGTGCGGTCGTTGACGAACACTGACATGACCACGACTGCCGCGAGGAAGTACGGAATGGCGAAAAAGATGTCGCCAACCCGCGAGAGCACGGCATCCACCCAACGCCCATAGAACCCCGCGATCGCGCCGAAGATCACGCCGATCACCGTGACGATGATGGTCGAGAGCAGCCCCACCGACAGGGATGTTGACGTCCCGAAGATGATGCGTGAATAGACATCACAACCCTGGCGCGTAAAGCCCAGGGGGTGGCCATCCGATGGGCCGAGATTGCTGAAGCCCAGATCACAGGCTCGGGGGTCGACCTGGGTGAACAGCCCCGGCGCGAGTGCCACCAGAATCGCGAGAATAATGAATATTCCGGAGATGTAGAACAACGGCCGCTTACGAATGTCACGCCAGGCGTCGATGTAGAGGTTGCTGGGCTTCTCGTCGACGGACACGGCGTCAGTGGAGGCCAGGGTCGACTCATCGAAGGGCGCGACGAAGTGGTGTGGCGTATCAGTTGCCATAGCGAATCCTTGGGTCGAGGAAGGCGTAAAGGATGTCCACGAGTAGATTCGAAATGATGTAAATGATGACGAATACGGTCACGAACGACACCACCGTGGGGGCTTCGGAGAGAAGGATTGCCTTGAACAGCGTGTTTCCGACGCCGGGCACGTTGAAAATGCCCTCGGTGACCGTCGCCCCGACGATCAGCAGCCCGAAGTCGGTACCGAGCAGGGTGACGACCGGGATGAGTGAGTTTCTGAGGATGTGTACCCGGATCACCCTGCGCCGGGAAAGCCCCTTCGCCGTGGCGGTGCGCACGAAGTCCGCATCCAGATTCTCTATGACGGAGGTGCGAGTGAGGCGGATGACATTCGCGACCACGAAAAATGCCAGAACGAAGGCCGGCAGTATCAGCTCGGTGAATGGGGCTTGGCTACTCACGGTGGTTCGAGCCCAGTCCAATTTGATTGCAAAGGTGAACTGAGCGAGAAACGCCAGCACAAAGATGGGCATGGAGATCAGCACCAGCGAAATCAGCAGCGATACGGTGTCGAAAATGCCATTCTTTCGCAAGCCCGAAACAAGGCCCACTGAAATTCCGACAATGGCCTCAATGACGATCGCGATGACCGCGAGACGGAACGTCACCGGCAAAGCGCGAGCGATTGTCTCAGACACCGGTTGGCCGGAGAACGAGGTTCCCAGATCCCCCCGGAAGATGCCGCTGATGTAGTAGAAGTACTGCACGATGAACGGCTGGTCGAGGTGATAGCGAGCCCTGAGGGCGTCCGCAACGGCGGGAGGGAGGCCGCGGTCGCCGCCGAGGGCCTGAATGGGGTCTCCGGGCAGGGCAAAGACAAGGAAGTAGATGAGCAGAGTCGCGCCGAAGAAAACGGGAATCGCCTGGAGGACACGTCGAACGATGTACCAGGTCATTCGACTAGTCTCCGACTTTCGTGAGCATTCGCATAACTGGCATTCGCACCTTCGAAAACGGTATGAGCTGAAAAAAGCATAGTGTGGCTGACACAGTTGAGGGTGGTGGCAAGTCTGCCACCACCCTCAATCACCGGGCTGACCCGGCAGGGGTACTACTTGGTGATCTCGTAATACAGCGGAACGGAATTCCACCCGAAGGTCACGTTTTTCACGCCGTCACTGTAACCACCGGTGACGTTGGAGTACCACAGCGGAATAGCGGGAAGGTCGGTGAACAGCACTTCCTGTGCGTCCTGGAACTTCTTATTTGCCGTAGCGACATCCGACTCGGAGAGACCCGCCTTGAGCAGCTTGTCGAAGTCCGCGCTCGAGTAATCGCCATCATTCGATGAAGCTTTTGTCGCGTAAATCGGGCCCAGGAAGTTGGCCAGCGACGGGTAGTCGGCCTGCCAACCCGTGCGGAACGCCGAGGTAATGGTGCGGCTCGTGACGTCGGTGCGGAACTCGGCGAAGGTCGGGTATGGCTTGCCCGAAGCGTCAATTGCGAGCGTGTTCTTGATCGAGTTCGAGACGGCATCGACCCAGGCCGCGTGCCCGCCATCGGCGTTGTAGCCGATCTGGAACGTGCCTGACCACGGCGCGATCGCATCGGCCTGTGCCCAGAGGTCCTTCGCCTTCTTTTCGTCGAACTTCAGCACCGAGGCGCCCTTGAGATCCTTCGAGTATCCGTCGATCACAGGAGACGTGAAGTCGGTCGCTGGCGTGCGGGTGCCCTGGAAGATCACGTCGGTAATCTGCTCGCGATTGATGGACATCGAGATCGCCTGGCGACGAAGCTGGCCCTCCTTGCCCGAGAAGTGAGCCAGACTCTGGGGAATCGTGAACGACTGGAATACGGCCGCGGGCTGATTCACGGCGCGGTCACCGAGGTCGGTCTTGTAGCTACTGAACGCACTGTCAGGAACTGCATCGAGCACGTCAAGATTTCCACCGAGAAGGTCCGCGTACGCGGCCTCCTGGGAGGCGTAGAAGACGATATCGAGGCCCGCGTTCATCGCCTTGCGACCACCCTTGTATTCAGGGTTCGGAACGAGCGCGATCTTGACGTTGTGCTCCCAGGCCTTTGCACCATCGAGCATATAGGGACCGTTACCGACCGGGGTCTCGCCGAACGTCTTCGGGTCGGCAATCGCATCGGCGGGGAGGGGGAAGAATGCCGTGTATCCGAGTCGAAGGGGGAAGTCGGCCTCAGGCTGCTTCAGCGCCACGGTGAAGGTGGTGTCGTCGACGACTTTGAGCCCGGTGAGCTCAGAGTCTTCGTCATAGCTGAACCCTTCGATCGACTCGAAGAAGTAGCTGTTGAGCTGTTCGTTGCTCAGCAGCGCGCCAAAGTTCCACGCGTCGACGAAGGACTTCGCTGTGACGGCGTCTCCGTTGCTGAACTTTTCACCAGCCTTGATCTTGATGGTGTAGTTCTGGCCATCGCTCGACTCGATCGACTCGGCGAGGTCATTTTGAGGGGCGCCCTTGGCGTCGTAGTAGACGAGCCCCGCGAAAATGCTGTCAATGATCTTTCCGCCACCAGTCTCGTTGGTGTTGGTCGGGATCAGTGGATTCTGCGGCTCAGAGCCATTCGTGGTGATGACAGCAGTGCTTGCCGTCTCGGCCGGGGTTGGGTCGCCCGCAGCGCAACCGCTCAGTGCGAGCGTGGCAGCCAGGCCGACACCGAGTAGCGTCGCACCAACATTTCGTGATCTCAATTTTTCTCCTCAGCAAGAGTTCAGGCAGCAACGAGGGGTGTTGTTGCTGCTCAGATATACGGTGAAGCCTAAACGGGGGTGGCGCTCTCGCAAAACCATTTCGGGGAATAGTCACTTAGTCGTGACGCGGGAGCCACGAAATAACGGATATTGATGATTTCTTGCGCGCCAAGGGCTCGTCACGCACATCGTGTGCGCCAGACAGAGCTGTCTCTCCAAACCCGCAGCGTGACAAGGGTACGATCGAATGATGAGGTCCGGCTCCACAGCAATCCCCGCTCAATCACCTTTGCTGGTGTTCGACGGAGACTGTGCATTCTGCAGCACCTGGGTCCGCCGTCTCGAGCACTCACTTCCGAACTTCCCCACCGCGACTCCATGGCAGTGGCTCGATCTCGACTCGCTCGGGCTGACACCGGATGACGTGACGAAATACGCCTGGTTCGTGACATCCGGGCACCAGTACGCCGGCCACCTCGCATTGTCGGCACTGCTGAGAATGCAGCCCTCCTTCGGCCTTCGCTTCGCCGGTACCCTGGTGGCGACGCCGCCGGTGTCGTGGTTAGCGGCGGTGGGGTATCTCTTCGTCGCGAAGAACCGCCATCGCTTGCCCGGCGGCACTCCAGCCTGCGCTATGCCTGTCTCCACGCCGTGAGTGAGCACCGCGCCTGGGCGTGTGAGTGAGCGGGAATTTCTTGCCTGGCCACTCCGGCAACGGGATGCCGCGGCGCAGGCTCGGTACCGAAGTGCTCATCGTGCTCGGGCTGTCGCTCGGGGCATCCGCTGCCTACTCAATCGTTTCCCTTGCCAATAAGCTCACGCGGGAACAGGCGCTGTCGCAGCAGACCACCTCGATCAACAACTCGCTGAGTGACCGGCCCGTCTTCGACCTGGTGTACCAGTTGATGGCCGTGTTTTTCGATCTGGTGCCGGTCGCGCTCGTGGCGTTTCTGCTGTGGCAGACAACACGGCCGCACCTCGGGCGCCTCGGCATCGACTTCACTCGGCCCGGGCGCGACGCCATCACCGGGCTCGGGCTCGCCCTCGTGATCGGCGCAGGCGGCATTCTCGTCTACCTCGGCGGCGTGGCACTGAATGTGAACACCACAGTCAATCCCTCAGCTCTCGACACCTACTGGTGGACGGTGCCCGTCCTGATCATGCGCGCGATCGATGCCGGGGTGACCGAGGAAGTCATCGTGATCGGCTACCTGTTCGCCAGGCTGCGCGACCTCGGGTGGGGCCGGTGGCAGATCATCATCGGCACGGCTCTGTTGCGAGGCACCTACCACCTATACCAGGGCTTTGGCGCGTTCGTCGGCAATGTCATCATGGGGCTGCTGTTTGGCTGGCTGTACAGCCGCCACGGACGAGTGCTGCCGCTCGTGATCGCCCACGTGATCATCGACGCGGCGATCTTCATCGGCTACCCCTGGGCCGCGGCTGCATTCCCGCACCTGTTCGGTCTGCCCGCCGCCTGAGCCGAGGCATCCACCTACATCACTTTCATTATTCAGGAGGTTGTGGTGCTGAAGTGATTGGAGTGGCCTGTGGGGCCCCACACACTTCAGCCCCACCAACCCCATCACCTCCTGAATAATAAAAGGAGACGACGACGGCGGAACGCGTTCAGTGGGCGAAGGCCTCTATCGGTGGACAGGCGCACACCAGGTTGCGGTCACCGAAGGCGTTGTCGACGCGCCGCACGGGTGGCCAGTACTTGTGGCCAACCAGGGAGCGTAGCGGGTAGACGGCCTGCTCGCGCGAGTATGGGTGCGCCCACTCCCCCTCGATGACGGCCTGGGCCGTGTGCGGCGCGTTGACGAGCGGGTTGTCGTCGGCGGGCCAGACTCCGGATGCCACGGCATCGGCCTCATCCTTGATGGCGATCATCGCATCGATGAATCGATCAATCTCGGCCAGGTCTTCCGACTCGGTGGGTTCGACCATCAACGTGCCTGCCACCGGGAATGACATGGTCGGAGCGTGGAATCCGTAGTCGACGAGGCGCTTGGCGACGTCATTGTTGTCGATGCCCGTCGCCTCCTTGAGCGGACGAAGGTCGAGCACACACTCGTGTGCCACGAGCCCGTTCTCGCCGGCGTACAACACCGGGTAGTGATCCCGCAGGCGCACGGCGACGTAGTTTGCCGCAAGAACGGCGGCACCGGTGGCGGCCTTGAGGCCATCCAGCCCCATCATGCGCACATAGGCCCAGGAGATCGGCAGGATGCTCGCGCTGCCGTACGGCGCGGCGCTGACGGGCCCGCCGCCATGCACGAACTCGCCCTCGAGGCCGCTGTTAAGGTCGAAGGCCGGGTGTCGCGAACTCTGAGCCATGGGATGCCCGGGCAGGAACGGAGCAAGATGAGCCCGTGCCGCTACCGGGCCCACGCCGGGGCCGCCACCGCCGTGCGGGATGCAGAAGGTCTTGTGCAAATTCAGATGCGAGACATCTCCGCCGAAGTCACCGTACCGGGCGTAGCCGAGCAGCGCGTTCAGGTTTGCCCCGTCCACGTAGACCTGTCCGCCGGCATCGTGCACGGCGTCGCAGATTGCCCGAATCTCGTGCTCGTACACCCCATGGGTCGAGGGGTAGGTGATCATCAGCGCGGCGAGTGAGTCCGAGTGAAGCGCGATCTTGAGCCTGAGGTCGTCGAGGTCGACGTTGCCCAGGGTGTCGGTGGCCACCACCACGACCTTCATGCCTGCCAGCACGGCACTGGCGGCGTTCGTGCCGTGAGCGCTCGACGGAATCAGGCAAATCGTGCGATTCTCGTCGCCGCGGGAACGGTGGTAACCGCGGATCGCGAGGAGGCCCGCAAGCTCCCCCTGGCTGCCGGCATTCGGCTGCAGTGAGACGGTGTCGTAGCCGGTCACCTCGGCGAGCCAGGTTTCGAGGTGCGAGATCATGACCAGGTACCCGGAAACATCTTCCGCGGGTGCGAAGGGGTGGATGCCGCCGAATTCCGGCCACGAGACCGATTCCATCTCGGTGGCCGAGGTGAGCTTCATCGTGCACGAGCCGAGCGGGATCATGCCGCGGTCGAGCGCGTAGTCCTTATCGGCCAGGTACTTCAGGTAGCGCATCATCGAGGTCTCGCTGCGATGAGTGTTGAAGACCGGGTGTGTGAGGTAGTCGGAGGTGCGAGCGAGTCCTGCCGGGATCGACTGCGATTCGGCGGCGAAAGCCCAGCCCGCATCCATGCCAAAGGCCTTCGCAAGATCATCTGTGCTTGGGCCCGTAGCGCCGCTGTATGGCTGGGAGTTGACCTCGTCGAAGCTGAGTCGCACGGTATTTACGTCGACGAGGTGCAGCAGGATGCCGCTCTCGCGGGCCGCGCCGACAATAGCCGCCGCACGCCCCGGGGTGCGGACAGTCAGCGTGTCGAAGTAGTGCTTACTCTCGAGCTCGAACCCCGCCGCACCGAGCCGCGCGGCGAAGGATTCGGCGGCATCCCGAACCTGCAGCGCGATGCGCTTCAGGCCCTGCGGGCCGTGGTAGACCGCGTACATCGACGCCATTACCGCCAACAACACCTGCGCGGTGCAGATGTTCGACGTGGCCTTCTCGCGACGAATGTGCTGTTCGCGCGCCTGCAGGGTGAGCCGATAGGCGGGGTGGCCCGCCGCATCCTGTGACACCCCGACGAGCCGACCGGGCAACTGGCGTTCGAGTCCCTGACGCACGGCCATGTAGCCGGCGTGCGGGCCACCGAAGCCCATCGGCACACCGAAACGCTGGGTGGTGCCGACCGCGACGTCGGCGCCGAGTTCACCCGGGGACGTGAGCAGGGTGAGGGCGAGCAGGTCGGAGGCGACGATCGCAAGGCCACCCTCCCCCTTGACCGCAGCGATGGCCGCAGTTCGATCGACGATGCGACCGGATGCCCCCGGGTACTGCACGAAGATGCCGAAGGCCTCCGGAAGCTGACCCTCCAGGCTCGACTCGAGCAGGTCGATCCCGAGCGCTTCGGCGCGATTGGCCAACAGCGCCTTTGTCTGCGGCAGGGCATCGGAGTCGACGATAAACACGTTCGATTTCGCTGCGGATGCGCGCCTCGCCAGCAGCATCCCCTCGATGACAGCGGTGCCCTCATCGAGCATCGACGCGTTGGCGGTCGTCATGCCGGTCAGGTCGGAAACCATGGTCTGGAAGTTGATGATCGCTTCAAGGCGGCCCTGCGAGATCTCGGGCTGATAGGGGGTGTACGCGGTGTACCAGCTGGGGTTCTCGAGCACATTTCGCTTGATGACGGCCGGTGTGATCGTGTCGTAGTAGCCCAAACCGATCATCGAGCGGTTGACGGTGTTGTGGTCGGCGAGGGCGCGCAGTTCGGCGAGCGCCTCGCGCTCCGTGGCGGGCTTCGGGATGCTCGATGCCAGGGTCGGATCGAGGGCGATGGAGGCGGGAACCGCCGCCGTCACGAGCGCCTCGACGGTGTCGTAGCCCACGGCGGCCAGCATCGCGGCCTGCGCTGTGGCATCCGTGCCGATATGGCGATCTGCGAAATGGTCGGTCATTACTCCCCCGTCAGAGCGGTGTAGGCGGCGAGGTCAAGCAGTTCGGGCAATTCGGTGAATTCGACCTTAATGAGCCAGCCCTCGCCAAAGGGATCGGTGTTTACCAGCTCGGGGCTATCGCTCACGGCCTGGTTTGCTTCGACGACGGTGCTGTTGACCGGCGCGAACAACTCGCCCACCGATTTGGTGGATTCGATCTCGCCCACGACGGTGCCCTCGGCCAGCGTCGATCCCACGGTGGGCAGTTCGACGAACACAATGTCGCCCAGTTTCTCGGCGGCATATGCGGTGATACCGACCGTCGCGACGGTGCCCTCGATGAGGATCCATTCGTGCTCGGCCGTGTACTTGAGGTCGTTCAGTTCAGTCATCGTTATGCCTCTCGCTTGTAGAAGGGAAGTGTCACGACGGATGCCGCGACTCGCGACCCCCGCACATCTATTGCCAGCGTGGTGCCAGGCGCGCTGAGACCGGGATCGACGTAGGCCATCGCAATGGGATGTCCGAGCGTGGGCGACAGTGCTCCGCTGGTAATGGCGCCAACCTCGTCGTCGCCATTGAACACGGCGTAGCCGGCGCGACCCGCGCGCTTGCCCTCGGAAGTGAGCCCGACGAGCACTCGCGCGGTCTCGGGTGCGCCGACTTCGGAAGCGTTACGACCGACGAAGTCGCCCTCCTTCTTCAGGTTGACGACGCGGCCAAGCCCGGCCTGCACGGGAAGGGTGTCGAGACCGAGCTCGTGACCATACAGCGGCATCCCGGCCTCCAGCCTGAGGGTATCGCGACTGGCGAGGCCGGCGGGCACGAGGCCGAACGGCTCGCCCGCGGTCGTGAGTGCGGCCCAGAGGGAGGCAGCGGCATCCGCCTGGATGTAGAGCTCGAAGCCGTCCTCACCCGTGTAGCCGGTGCGGCCGACCATCAGCGGAACGCCATCGAACCTGCCGTTGGTGCTCCAGTAGTACTTCAGCTCGTCGAGGGCCAGCGTGAGGCCGACGGTGGCCTCCACTATTTCGCGTGACCGCGGACCCTGAACGGCGATGAGCGAGATCTCATCGCTCGCATCGGTCACCGTGACGTCGAACTCGGCCGCACGGCTGGCGAGGGCCTCGGCGACCGGCACGCGATTGCCGGCATTGGCCACCACGAGGTAGGAGTTATCGCCCCGGCGGTACGCGACGAGGTCATCGATGATGCCGCCGGCCGTGTCGAGCAAAAGGCTGTACTTTGCCTGGTCGGTCGCCACGGCTGACAGCTTTCCTGCCAGGGCGTAGTCGAGGAACGCCGCGGCATCCGGACCATCCACTCTGATCTCGGCCATATGCGAGATATCGAATATGCCGGCAGCGTCGCGTACCGCATGGTGCTCGGCCAGGTCAGAGCTGTAGCGCACCGGCATCATCCACCCCGCGAAATCGGTGAAGCTGGCCCCGGCGGCGGCGTGCACATCGTGCAGGGGCGACTGGCGGGGGTGCGTTTCTGACGGCGGCAGAGCATCGGTCACGGAGTTCTCCTGTAGGCATGGCTGCGGGTGGAACTCCCCCTCTGTCATGGGCCTGAGAGTTTCGCGACCGCGGCGCTTATCGATCAGCACGGGTCGCTTTCACCTTCGGCGGAAGCCCCGCGCCTCCGTTTACCGGGTGGCCGAGCTTCGCTTTTCAGAGTGGCCGTGCCTTCACCTTTCGGCGGAGACCAGTGGATGCGGTACGTGAACCTGAGAGATTGGCGGGGAGGCTTGCTCCTTCGGTGCCTTCCCTGGGGAAGGCTCTCCCGCATTGTGTTGCGGCCCGATGTTCTGTTGTGCGGCCAGCCTAGCAACAGGCGGTGGCCAATGGATGCCTCAACGACGGTCACGACGTGATTCTCAGGCGGCACGCCCTCAGTCGAGGTCCGGACCCTCCCCGTCCTCGTCACGCCACGGTGCTGCGAGCGACAACTCCACTCCCTGAGTGTGCTCGATGATGCCGTCGAGCAACTCCGCCATCGTGGCGGAGCGGAGCAGCGACATCTGGTCGAGCGGCCCGAGCGGTGAGATGGCCGCGAGTTGCCACACTCGAGCGACGGGATCGTCGGAGAGCTCGATCTCGGGCGACCAATTCAGCTCCGAGAATTCGCTGGCACGAGAGAGAGTGCGGCGCACGAGCTGTTCGGCACGATCCCTGATCGGCAGCAGGGCTTCATCCCACTCGAGGTCGGGCAGCGGGGTGGTCGTCGCCTGCGGGTACGGATCGTCGTCGAGCCACCCGTCGATAGCAACGCGCCCCTGGCCTTCGGCGACTATGCCAATGAAGCCCTCCGCGGCCTCGATCTGGGCGATCCGTGCGACGGTTCCGACGGAGAAGCGTTTCTCGCCGCCGCCCACCTCCTGGCCGCGCTCGATGAGTACGACTCCGAACTCCGAGGGCTCATCCTGCAACACCTTCGAGAGCATCACAATGTAGCGCTCTTCAAATACACGAAGACTGAGGGGCATGTGGGGGAACAGCACTGAGCCCAGCGGGAACATCGGCAGCGTCGTCATCCATCCACAAAACCACGCCCCGTGCCTTACCGCCAGCCTTCGGTCGAGTTCAGCGGGTTATCAGCAGTTTGGGCGGCAGGCTCTCTGGCTGAGGGCATCGACGAGAACCTTGCCCAGATCCTCGGGCACGGCGGCGGAGTAGGCCGCTCCGCCGGTCGATTTCGCGATCTGCGTCATGACATCCACATCGGTATCTGGCCCAAATCCGATCAGGATCACCGGCACGGGTTTCGTCGGATCCTCGATCGCCTTCAGGTTGCTCAGCAGCGTCGGCAGGTCGATGCCATTGTCATCTTCGTTGCGCCCATCAGTAATCAGCAGCACAGAGTTGACCTTTGCTGGGTCATATTCTTCTTTGACGCGGGTGACGGCGGCAAGAATGGTGTCGAACAGCCCCGTAGCGCCGTATGCACGATCGGGGAGGGAGGCGACGATGCCATTGATCTGCTGCACGTGGGCGGGGTCGGAGAGCGGCGCGATGGGTGACAGGTCTTCCCAATCCTGGGTGCCTACCCGGTTTTGGGAAAACACCCAGACGCCGAGCTCTGCTTCACCCGAGAATTTTGACAGGGCTTCCCCTGCGGCGAGTTGGAACACGTCGATGCGCCGGAGGCCATTATTGGCTGGGTCGAGCATTGAGCCGGACACGTCGATGACCACGAGAAGGCGCGATCGAAGGGTCAAAACGCTCCAGGCCCGAAGGATTTCGATTTGAACCGCAGCGTCCGCCGAGGGCTTCGCCGCCGTAGGAGTCTCGAGCACTCCGGCAATTTTCAGCGCGCCCCCACCATCCGCGTCGCGAAAACCCTCTGCGGCAAAGACCTCTGTGGCGGATCGGGCCGCAGCGGCCAGGGCGGCGAGCAACTTCCTGGATGCGTTTGACGTGCCGACTTCTCCAGCAGCAGAGGCGCCGCTGGTCGCGGTGGGCGCGGTCTCTTGCGTGCCGTCAGCAACCCCGACGAACGGATAGGTCAGCGCCACCGTCCCGTCGGCCGGGTAGAGCGCAATGAGCGGTGTGGCTGGCGAGGATTCGTTGTACGAGGCAACCTCCTGCTCGGTGGTCACGACGACGGTGGGGGTGGTGGCCGCGCCAGCCGTATCAAAGGCTGCCCGGGTGGATTGCGGAATCGTCTTGCCCAACTCGATCATGGCGCCAGCAAATTGGCGGGGATCAGTAGCGGATGACACCGTCTTGATCTGGGCCAGGCTGGCGAGGCTGGCCGCGGACGACTCCGGATCAGGCAGGAGGGTACCTACTGTTCCGCTCAGCAGCGTCGCCCAGGCCAAGGGAGCGGAGGTGAAATCTGATGCCCGTGATGCCGGTGTGGCCAGCACCACCGGCGTGCTCGCGATGAAATCGCCCACCTCGAAGTCCGGGGCGTCGCGGCCGAGGGATGTCGCCACCGACGCGGCACGGTCGAGCCATGCGATCGAATCAGGAACCCAAGCATCAAGGTCACCCCCCACACCTGAGGCGAACAGTGCCGCGGTGTCAGCCGAATCCTGTGATCGGATCTCGGTTGTCGTGCAGTTGTTCTTCTCCTCATCGAACGCTTTCGCGACCGTCGTCAGGCCCGGGGCGATGGAGGGATCCGCCGCTATCACGAGATTCTCGCGCTCGGAGCATCCTCCCGAGAGTGCGGTCACGGTGCTGGTAAACCACCCGACACCGAGAAACTGCACGCCCGCGACAGCGACGGCCGCGACGGTCACCAGCACAATCGGAACCACCCACCAGCGCCGTTTTAGGCGGGTGAAGACGGAGGTACGATGGCGGTGCCGGTGGGTGCTCACGAGGTCTCCTGTAGGTGCAGCGGCGCCTCGAAACCGTCGGGACCGACGACACGCCACCCCCCAGTAGGGGACTTTACAACATGCGATGAGACAATTACCAACCTCGCCCGGATTAGGGCGCCTCCCGAAAGCGTGAACACTATGCCGGATGCAGTCTCAACGACCACGGCAACGGCCGGAGTGGTCCGCACTATCGGCCGAATACTCCTCGGCGTGTTCCTGGTCAGTGCGGGTGTCGGCCACCTGACAGTGTTACGCCAGGCCTTTCAGTCACAGGTTCCACAATGGCTTCCGTTAGACGTCGACTTCGTGGTCGTGGCATCCGGAATCGTCGAGATTCTGTTCGGACTCGCTGTGCTGTTCCTCACTCGCTACCGGATGATCGTGGGCTGGGCCCTTGCTCTCTTCTTCCTCGCCATTTTTCCCGGCAATATTTCACAGTTCTTCGTGCACACCAATGCTGAGGGCTGGGCGAACCCGATGGCAGTGGTGCTCGGCGTTCGCCTGCTTTTCCAGCCCCTGCTCGTCGCCTGGGCGCTGTGGTCGACAGAGGCCTGGAAGACCCGGCGCGGTCGGCACTGATCCGACCTGTACCCCACCTTTGGGGGTCATGGGTGCCCTATGCTGAAGGCACATGGAATCCCCGACCCATTACGAAGTGCTGTGCGTGACACCCGAAACCACAGCCGATGATATTCGTGCATCGTACCGACGGTTAGTCCGGATGTATCACCCGGATGTAGCCGGTGCCGCGGGTGCGGCGATGACGCTGCGGCTGAATGAGGCGCAGCGTGTGTTACTCGACCCCGAGTTGCGGTCGCGCGTCGAACGTCGCGGATCTCATAGCGCCGGCACCCGGACTTCCGCCCCGTCAGCGCCCTTCGTGCGTGACTTCCCGAAGCCGTACGCCTCATTCCGACCAGGCGCCCGGCCGACAGTGGTCGTGCAGCGGAACGTCGCGTGGGAGACTCTTGCCGTTACGTCCATTGTGGTCATCCTGGTATCGACAATCGCCGTCTTTCCCCTGGTGTACTCGACGCCCATCACCGGCCTCAGCCCCAGGATGATCCCACCGATCATTATTGCCCTGGTATGGATGGCGGCCGGTCTCTCTCATCCACCGCGATTCACATATTTTCTGCTGGGAGCGTCAATGCTGCTCTGGCCACTGGCGGCCTCCGGAATCTGGCCGATAACCGCCCTCGTGGACGCCAGCCCCGAATGGGTTTGGGCGTCGCTCACGGCCTCCTTCGTTTCCGCTATCGCGCTGCGCGTCGCGGCGCCGAGGGTATCGCGGTACCGTGTAATGCGCTCGACGGGTCGGGCATCAGCCGCATGACAGTGGGTTTCGCCGCCTCTGTCTGAGAGCCACCTGACGGCCACTTTGCTAGAATGTGAGTAGGGTGCGCAGAGCAACCCCCGGACGACAGATCAGTACCCGGTACGCGACAAGACTGGCTATAGGGATGTGTTTGTCATGGCGTGGATTGTTCTGATCGTGTCCGGAATTCTCGAGAGCGTGTGGGCCACCGCTCTCGGTAGGTCCGAGAATTTCACCAAACTCTGGCCGACCGTGATCTTCGGGGCCGCACTGGCGCTGAGCATGGCTGGACTGGCATTCGCCTTGCGCGACATTCCTACCGGCACCGCGTACGCGGTGTGGGTGGGAATCGGGGTCGCCCTTACTGTGACCTACGCGATGATCTTCGGCGGCGAACCGTCATCCATCATCAAAGTGCTGTTACTGATCGGATTGGTCGGATGCATCGTGGGGCTCAAGCTCGTGGACACCCCACGCTGACTACTCAGGCGACCCGCACGTCGATCTCGCCCGGCTCCGCCCCCTCCGCTCCGAACACCAGGAACCGGTTCGCGATCTTGTCGGTGAAGAACCTGTCGTGGCTCACCACCACCACGGCGCCGGGAAAGTGTACGAGGGCACGCTCCATCACCTGGGTGCTCGCCATGTCGAGATGGTTGGTCGGCTCGTCGAGCAGCAGCACGGATGCGCCGGACAGCAGGCACTGCGCCATGGCCACCCTCGCCCGCTGGCCACCCGACAGGTTGCCGATGCGCTGCTTTAGGTCTGCCTCGGAGAACTGGAACATCGCGAGGAACCGGCCGACCGACTTGCGCGTCGCGGTGAGCGCGAGGCTATTCGGCATCGCGTTGACGGCATGGGTGACAGTGTCGTCGTTGTCGAGCTCGTCGAGGATCCGGTTGTACGAGATGATATCGCTGCCCTTCGCCCAGACGGTCTCGCCTGAGTCCGGCTTCTCGTCCGTGAGCACACGCAACAGTGTGGACTTTCCGCTGCCGTTCGCTCCGAGGATCACGATGCGGTCACGTCGTCGGATCTCGAAACTGAGGTCGGAGAACAGCACGCGGCCGTCGTACGACTTGCTGATGCGGTCGACCCGGCACAGGACATCCTTGATATGAAGGCCGCCGTAGATCTCGGTGATGATCTGGTCGACGGGGCGTGGTGCGCGGCTTTTCTTGATGTTTGAGAGCTGCTTATCGAGACCGCGGCTCTCGGCCTTGGCGGCCTCGCGACGGTCGGCGATGCCCTCGGCCTCGAAGGCGAGCAGCTCAGACTCGTGAACGAACTGCTGCTCGAGGGTCTTCAGCCTGAACTGCTTCTGGATGACGTACTCACCGAAATTGCCGGGGTATTCGTGCAGGTGGAAGTTCTCGACCTCGATGATGCGAGAGACCACCGAGTCGAGAAAACGCCGGTCGTGCGAGACGATGATCGCGGCGCCGTGGAAGCCGCGGAACCAGGCCTCCAGCCACTCCACCCCGGCAACATCGAGGAAGTTCGTGGGCTCGTCAAGCAGCAGCACGTCGGGGTCTTCGAGCACGATCTTCGCCAGCGCCGCGCGATTGCGCCATCCGCCTGACAGGTCATCGATCGGGCTGTTGCGATGCGCCTGGGTGAATCCGAGCGTGGTGAGGGCCTGGTCGATGCGGCGCCCGTAGTCCCAGCCGTCGAGGCGATCCATGTCTTCGAAGAGGGCAGCCTGGCGATGGATGAGCGCATCCAGATCACCACTCAAATCGGCCGCTATCGTCGCGTCGATGCTGGCGAGCTCGGTCTCGATAGCGCGAATGTCGACGAACAGGTCATCGAGCACCTCGAGGATGGTGGCCGAACCGTTGAGCTCGGAGAACTGCGAGAAGTAACCGAACTTCGTGCCGGGTTCGATGGTGACCGTGCCGCTCGTCGGTGCGAGCTGCTCGAGTGCCAGCTTCAACAGCGACGACTTACCCGAGCCGTTGCGACCGATCAGCCCGACGCGGTCTTTCGGCTCCAGCCTGAAAAACGCCTCCCGCAACACCTGCGTGTTCTCGATGCGCAAGTCGACGTCGTTCAACCTGATCAGGCTCATGCCGTTAATCTCCGCTTCAGTCGATCACTCCGGCTGTCGCCTCGATCTCTATCAATTGTCCCGGATACCCGAGCACCGTCACGCCAACCAGCGTGCTCGGTACATCGTGGGCGCCGAATCGCTCGCGCACCACGTTCCAGGCCTCAACAAGATACCTTCGATCGGTGGATGCCACGAGCACCCGCGTCGCGACCACATCCGTGAGCGTGGCTGAGGCCGCCAGCAGCGCGGCCTCCAGGTTGTCGAGGGCCTGCGCGGTCTGGGCGGCAATACCGCCGGGGACTACGGTGCCCTCGGCGTTGAGCGGGCAGGCGCCGGCGAGGAACAGGGGCCGGGCATCCACGGGCATGGTCGCAGCGTGGGCGTATGGGGCGGATGCCAGCTGCGGGGCACGAATGAGAGTGACGGTCATGGGTCTATCTTGCCTGTGGCGTCGGTCGCTGTCTCATCTGCCAAATGAAGGAACAGAGGTCGGTTTTTGGTGATCTGACCCGAAGAGTCGGGCTCAGGATGCCTCGCTTCCTTCATTTGGCATCGAATCAGCCGCACGGCGGAGCCCGGGCTCGCGATGCACGGCCCGCGCGTCAGGCGACTGTGGCGGCGCCCAGGAGCGTCACAAGGGATGGGTCGACTGCGGCAAGACCTGCATCGAAGGTCGCCAGGCGAGCCGCTGGACGGTCGCGGACCAGCCCGAGCAGGTACGCATCCGTCACCTGGCGATGACCGATGACGTGGCGAAGGTCCACTTCAGCGTACGAGAGCCCGTCTGGCCAAAATTCGCCTGTGGGCAGGGCCTGGATCGCCTTCAGCACGGCAACGGCGGTCGAAGCCGACTCCCCGAGTCGCACGAGGAAGCGAACGAGAGCGCCCTCGACGATCGGGCAGAGCGCAAAGTGCTCGACGTCGACCATCCATGCACTGGCAACCGCATGGTGCTCGTGTTCCTGGATAGCGAGAGCAATGAGGATGTTGGAATCGAGCAGGTAGGTGGTCACTCCTCGTCCAGCGCGTTGGCCACATCGACCGAGGTGATCCGACGGCCCAGGCTGATCGTCGGGAATCCCGAAACCGGATCCGTTGTCACTTCGATCGTGTCGTCGAGTTGAGCCAGCCCGCGGATGGTCAGCTCAGCCACAACCGAGGACAGAGACTGGCCTCTCTGTTCGGCGATCTCCCGGGCGCGGCGATGCGCTGCCGGGGGCAGTTCCACAGTTGTTCGCACGGTGTGCATCATACGCGCATCATGCTTGATGCATACCGGATCTCCCCATTCAGCCATCGATCAGAACGACCGCAACGCCCCAGCCGTTCGCAATGACGTGGATGACGACAATGGCCGCGAGATTTCGGTACCGCCACCACATGATCCCAAGGAACAGGCCGAACGAGCCCTGGATGACAACGACCCGAGCGATATCGAGCAGTGGCTGGCCCGGATCACGGCGGCGCGGTCCGCCGCCGCGGGCTGCTCGATGCGGCAGGATCGGACCCACCCAGGAGCACGAGTCGATGTGCGCTCTCCCGCTCGATAAGCGCCTCCAGTCCGAGTCTCACTAGTGCGGATTTCTCCTCGCGCCCTGTGAGTTCCGCGGCTCGCTGGATGGGCTCGTCGTTGACGATTATGGCGATTCTCACGGTCGCCTCCGCATAAAGACCGGCGGCATGCGACCCTCCAGAGTCAACAGAATCCCAATCGAAATGTCGCGCACCCCAGGTGAACGTCCTCAGTCGGCGAGCCGCAGCAGCGCCTCGTTGCGGCGCAGGAAGCCGGGCTTCCACGGCGGGTCGTAGCGGGCGAAATACGGGCCGCCGATGATCGTCAAGCCCGCGCGCTTAACCTCGGCCACGAGCTGGGCGGCGTTGGCCGCGTAGCGGGCCTCATCCGCACCGCCGCTGAACCGGCGCGCCGCCACACGCCCGGCAGGTACCACTCGGGTGCGCACACCGGCGCCGGTCGGGATTGGTGCGGATGCGGCATCCATACCTGAAGGAAGCACGAAACTTACCGTGTACCGCTCACCCGCCGCCGCCTGGATGACCGGCGCGGTCATCGCTACCTTCGACTTGCCGGCGTTGTTGCCGCTGATGTAGCCGATGAGAGGGCGGAAGCCGCGGTTGCCGGCCTCGAAGAACTCACCGTCGACATCGACTTCGGCGAGCAGGTGCTGCGGATAGAGCCGCACCTCGAACCCGTCGTGCTGGCTCACCACGGCGTAAGGCTGTATTTCGGTCATGCGGCAGTGTACGTCTACGACCGTCTCAGATCATCACCGAACTCAGCAGCAGGCTCGTCTCGCTATTGATGACACCATCCAGCGAACGGATGCGCGCCAGCACCCGATCGAAGTGGCCGAGCGTGTCGGTGCGCAGTTCCGCGACGAGGTCCCAGGCGCCATTCGTGGTGTGCAGTGAATGCACCTCGGGGAACCCGCGGAGCTGGCGGATCACGTCATCGGTGGTGCGCCCCGCCACTTCGATGAGAGCCACGGCGCGGATCGTGTCAGGATCGTTCTCGGCGCGCACTCTGGCCGAGAATCCGAGGATGGTGCCGCTGTCGAGCAGCCGATCCAGCCGGCTGGTGACCGTCGTCCGCGTCACCCCCAGCTCTCGCGCGAGCACAGCCACCGGCTCGCGAGCATTGGTTCTCAGCAGGCCGATGAGGCGTCGATCTAGGTCATCCATGAACAGATCGTATATTGTCAGTGAGCAATGCGCGCACAGACTGACCGAAAAGGCTACCCTCTGATCATTGTTCTTACATACTGCCCATTCGTAGGCTGGGCACACGAGCTTAGGGAGAAATCATGGTGCGCTTCGTCGACGTGGGAAACATGAGCCGATGGATCGCCTCCACCGGAATCGAGTCGATCATCACCGGCATGATCGGCTACCTCGAGGAAGACTTCGCCCGCTGGCCGATCTTCGACAAGTCCCCCAGGGTGGCGAGCCACTCGACGGGCGGCGTTATCGAGCTCATGCCCACCAGCGATGGCGAGACCTATGCGTTCAAGTACGTCAACGGGCACCCTTCTAACCCCTCGCTGGGCCACCAGACCGTCACCGCGTTCGGTGTGCTTTCCGACGTTCACACGGGCTATCCGACGTTCTGGGCAGAGATGACGCTGCTGACCGCCCTGCGCACCGCGGCGACTTCCGTCTTTGCTGCACGACTGCTGGCTCGCCCCGACTCCAGCATGATGGCGATGATCGGCACCGGGACGCAGGCCGAGTTCCAGGCTCTCGGGTTCCGCGCCGGGCTCGGCATCAACAGGCTCCGCGTCTGGGACACCGACCCTGCTGCCCTCGACAAGTTCATCGAGAACGTCACGCCGCTCGGCTTCGAGATCATCCGGGCAGTGGATGCTCGTGACGCCGTGCGCGGAGCCGACATCGTCACCACCTGCACGGCA
>NZ_JANLVV010000109.1:0-1777 GCF_031364185.1 Salinibacterium sp.
GTCCCCGTATTGGGACTGCTGTGCTTGTAGTGGGTGTCGACGGCAAGTGTCGCGCGCTGTGTGTCCTGTGGTGGCCGAATATTTTGCGGCCAAACGGCCACGACTGCACTCTGACAGCGAATGGCTTGTGGTGCGGGGGAGGCCTCCGGTTGCTTCCCGGCTCCGCAATTCCTGCGGCCAGCATCCTTCCCTCAGCCGAAGTTTCAGCGGGCGCGCTTGTCGTCGGTGGAGAAGCCCTTCCGACTTTGCCGTTGCTCCAGCGTCTCTAATTCTTGGAAAAACGTGACCTGCCAGCCGGCGGGGCCCTGGACTCTGGCGTTGATGGTCCGAAATGGGGTCTCCGTCGGCGGGGCCAGCGTGGTGGCGCCTGACTGTTCGGAGACCGCGACCGCGTGCGGGGTGTTGTCTACTTCGAGCGCGATCCGAAGCGTCGGACCTTCGACCGTTGCCGCGCGTTCCATCGTGTCGATATTACGAATGTGGGCAGGCGTGGCCAGTTCGATGGTGGCGATTCCAGCATGCAGGATCGACACGCGATCATCGCCATCGGTGGCGAATGCCGGCTGTTCGGGCATACCCAGAACATCCCGATAAAAGTAGAGCGCGTCATCGAAATCGTCGGTCCCAATGATCAACCGGAGCTGGCGGGGCGGCTGCGAAGGAGTCATGGCCTCTACCCTGCACCCTGCGTACGGTCCTGACGACCGGGAAAATGTTGCTCAAAGCCCTGAGTGACGGTCATTTACCGCGCGGGGACATCCCCACCCAACCAGGCACAAGTTTAGTATTGTTCACTAATCACCGATTTTCTGGGTGCGTAACTTCCAGCATCTTGACGATGCCATATCAATCACAGCGCCATGAATGGCTTGCTCGGCGCTGATGGTTCATCTACTCACAGAAGGGAAGGCCCCTTGAACATTCACCAAGTGGCTCTGAAAATTTCGGTGGCATGCGGCGCCCTTGTTCTATCGGGGTGCACAGGTGCCATCGAAGCCCTGCCGGCGGATCCACCGGCAAGCGCGGCGGTAACAACGGATAAAGAAACGTGTTCGATGTTCGGTGGCGTTCTGACGGTGGTTGCGAATGCCGACGCCGGAGTCCGTGACGGTCGGATGGAGGCGCAAGAGCAGCAGGGGTGGTACCGTCTCGCCACGAGGATTTTGGATCGGGTGCCGACTGCGACGGAAGGCGCGGTTAGTGACGCAATCAACTCGCTCAAGGACGCGGCGCCGATCATTGCGCAGGCCAAAATGGGGACGCCGGGAATAGGCTCGGCGGGTTGGGATTCCGGCTACCAGACGCTGTCCGAAGCGTGCTCGAACGCCGGCGCCGAACTGGCCCTTGAAATGTTCACCGGTGGCTGAGTTTTTTGGACCTTCACTTCGCTGGGGCGCTGGCTGATCTGAGGGGTTGTTCGCCCGCCCGGAGGTCACGACAGAACCTGAAACCGACGCGATGATCGGAAGAAGCGGCGGCAGATCTGACGGCATCGATGAGGGATCACGACCCGTGACATCCACCTTCCACCCCACCGTGGCGAGGTGCACCCCGGTCGCCCCACCGGTCGCGCCCGTCCCTCCCAGAATGACAGCACGCACCGGTCCCTCGTCCCTCTAATGCACCCCGAGTAATCAAGCCTCCGCAGACGCAAGGGATTGACCTTGGGTGCATTCAACGTAGTTGACTGGACTGATGTACGCGATCGCGCACCGGGGGACTATCTCATGAACGGTGTTTCCGGCGGTTCTCATTTAGTAGGTCTCCGCGGCCGGCC
>NZ_JANLVV010000157.1:0-3335 GCF_031364185.1 Salinibacterium sp.
CATCACCCTCCCAATGCCGGCATCAACCGCAGTAGCGCTCCTGCTGGTGCTGCCAGCCCTCGCCCGGTCAAGCCAGATCCCGTTCCAGGGCTGGCTGCCTGCGACACTGGCCGCCCCGACACCGGTCTCGGCGCTACTGCACGCTGGGGTCGTGAACGCCGGTGCGATCCTGGTGATCCGGTTCGCGGCGGTGCTCGGCGACCAGGCCATCCCGATGACCGTCATATTCCTGGCGGGCGCCGCAACGCTCGTCTACGCCTCCGTGATTCGGCTCGTCAAGCCCGACGTGAAAGGCCGACTCGTGTACTCGACCATGGCGCAAATGGGTTTCATGATGATGGCCTGCGGGCTGGGCGCCTTCACGGCCGCCGTGTTTCACCTCATCGCGCACTCCCTGTTCAAGTCGACGCTGTTTCTCGGTGCCGGAACGGCAGTGCGTCGCCACGCTGTGCAACGCGATTGGCCGACGCGCGAGGCGGTGCGACCGACGATGGTGGTGGCATCCATCATGCTCGCCATCATTGTGCCCGCCGGCGCCCTGACGCTGGCTCGACTAACCATCGCGCCGGATGTCTCGGCGGTGAGTCTCGCCCTGGTCGCTTTCGTCGCTCTCACCGGCGGTGTCACCCTCGGCGCCGCGCTGCTCGTGCGCTTTTCGCCTGGTACCGTCGCGATCGGGGTGACGTCCATCACTGCTCTCGCCTTCGGCTACACCGCCTTCCTGGCCGTGTTCGACTCACTGCTGACACCGACCGCACCCGGTATCGCGGCGTCTCCCTGGCTGCTTCTGCTCCCGGCGACCGCCCTCGTGGCGATGGAGCTGCTGGCTCGCCGCCGTGGCGCCCCGAGTGGCCTTGGCAGGGTGGTTTACGCACGCGCGCTGGCCAGCACCACGCTGACATCTGCCAGGACAAGACCGACCTTCGACACGAAAGAAGTGACATCATGACCCTTCTCCTGCGCGCGAAGGTTGCGCGAGCCGCCCACGACATCGTGCCGACCTGGCCCCTCGACTCCTTCATCGCGGTGAATCCCCTGGCCAACGGCGAAAGGCAGCCCTTTGATCACGCGCACCAGCACGGTGCCGCGACGACCCGGCCCCAGGGCGCCTACGTAGCCGACTTCCGATCCGGTCGAATCCTGTCAGCCGATCTGGTTGCCGCCGTCACCGAACGTATACCCGAATTGGCGGATGCCGACGAGGTCACACTCGCTGACCTGGGCATGACCGGCGCCGAACTTGTCGCCCTCGAACTCGAGCTTCACCAACCGGCACCATTGCATCGACCGCGGCTCGAACCGAAGCTGGATCGGGTCGACCAGATCACCGCCAAGTGGGTTGCCGCCTTCCTTGACCCTGAGCCGCTCTGGCCGATGCCAGGCCGTGCGGGAGGGCTCTACTCGGCCTGGCGCCAGATGGCGCGGCATGATCTCGACCTGCCACGACGCGCTCGGCGCGAACTGCGGTCGCTGGCCGAGCGCGCCGACGACGCTCTCGGCGACGCGATCGCGGGTCTCGGAATCAGCGACGACGACAGCGAACTCGTCATGCGCGCCGAACTCGCCCGGCTGCCTGGCTGGGTCTCCCACATCAAGTGGCGCTCGGAGCACCTGGGAGACATCGATCTCACCGCGTATCTCGCGCTCCGGCTGAGCCTGCGCCGTGCACTTCGCGACCCGATGGATCCCTCGGCTTCGGCGACCACGCCCGACATCGGCGCGCCCGAACCGCTGCGGTCCCGTGCCGAACGTCTGGTGCGACACGTGGTCGGCACGCGAATGCTGGGTCGCGAGGAGGTTGGTGCCGTGGCACGGATGCTCGCGCTGCATCCTGAGCGGGAGCATCCACTCACCTGGCAGCGGGCGTACGAGTTGCATTATCGTGACGAGTTGCTGTCGTCGATCGACGGCGCCGTCCAGCCCCGCGAGCGCGCCGCCGTGCAGCTGGTGATGTGCATCGACCCACGATCTGAGGGCATGCGCCGACAGCTAGAACGCTCTCCGTGGATTGAAACGGTGGGATTCGCGGGATTCTTCGGCGTACCGATCCGCTTCGTGAAGTACCGTGCGCGGGGCGCGGTGAACTCACTACCGGCGTTGCTCTCGCCGCGTCACACCGTCACCGAGTCCCCCAGCGAGCGCGCACCCGCCCAACGCCTCATCAGGGCCCTGAGAGTGCGGGATGCCGTCGCCTGTGGACTGCACGCCGGCGACAGGGTGACTGCGGCACCGTTCGCCCTCGCCGAGACCGCGGGCTGGTTTCTCGGAATCTGGGCCGCACTTCGCACGGTGGCCCCGGGACTGGCGGCACGCCTCGCCCTCCGCCTGGACGCGCTCACGGCTCAGCCGGTGAGCACTGAGGTCACCGTTGCCGACGCGTTCACCCTGGAGGAACGTGCCGGGATGGCCGAGACCGCGATGCGCATGATGGGTCTCACCCGGTGTGCGCCGCTGGTGGTGCTCGCCGGCCACGGCTCGACGACCACGAATAACCTGTACGAATCGTCGCTGGAGTGCGGTGCTTGCGGGGGCAACCCCGGTGCGCCCAACGCGAGAGCCGCGGCAGCCATCTTCAACGACCCGGACGTGCGCGAGGTGCTCGATCACCGAGGCATCGACATCCCCCACAGCACGTTCTTCGTGGCAGCCGAACACAACACCGTCTCGGACCTGGTTGCTGTACTCGACCCTCACCTCGTGCCGCAAACCCACCGTGCGGCGCTCGCAGACTTCGAGATTCTCCAGCTCGAGGCCGCCCGCCGACTCGTGCGGGAACGGGCCGCAGACCTGCCCGGGGCCTCGGCTCGCCGTGGGGCTGCGCCCGTGCGGCGTCGCGCCCACGACTGGGCGGAGGTCTACCCCGAGCTGGGGCTGGCCGGAAACGCCGCCATGATCATCGGTCCCAGGGAGCTCACCCGCGGGGTTGACCTGAAACGCCGAGTGTTCCTGCACTCGTATCGCACCGAATTCGACCCAGACGGCAGGGCGCTGGAAACCATCCTGACCGCGCCGGTCGTGGTAGCCCAGTGGATCAACCACCAGTACTACTTCTCGGCGCTGGGCCCCGACCAGTTAGGCGCGGGGACCAAGACCATACACAACGCCGTCGGCACGCTGGGGGTGCTGAGCGGGCAAGGGGGCGACCTGCGTCGCGGCCTTCCGTGGCAGTCGGTGGGGTTCGGGGCTGAGCTCTTCCACGAGCCGCTGCGGCTTGCCGTGCTCGTGCAGGCGCCACTGGATCGTGTCGGTGAGATCGTCTCGCGCAACCAGGTGCTGCGAGATCTGTTCGACAACGGATGGATCACCCTGACCGCCAGCCCCGAGCCGGGCACACC
>NZ_JANLVV010000034.1:0-8700 GCF_031364185.1 Salinibacterium sp.
GGATCGCATGGACATCGAGGGTGATTCGCTCGAGAGTGCGCTGGCCGAGGCGACCAGGCTCGGCTACGCCGAAGCGGATCCGACCGCAGATGTCGAGGGTTTTGATGCCGCCCAGAAGGCGGCGATCCTGGCGAGCCTTGCATTTCACACCACCATGCCGCTCGAAGCCGTGCACCGCGAGGGAATGACGACCGTCACTCACGAGCAGGTGGTGGCGGCCCGCAAGGCCGGCTATGTTGTCAAATTGCTGGCAATCTGCGAGCGGATTACGGATGCCGCGACCGGCGTCGAGGGCGTCACCGCCCGCGTCCATCCGGCACTGATACCCCTCAGCCACCCGCTGGCGGCCGTGCACGGCGCCAACAACGCCGTGTTCGTCGAGGCCGAAGCCGCCGGCAGCCTGATGTTTTACGGCGCAGGCGCTGGCGGTGTCCAAACGGCATCCGCGGTGCTCGGTGACGTCGTCTCGGCCGCCCGCAGGCATGTAGCCGGAGGCCCCGGGGTGGCAGAGTCGACCCAGGCCAACCTCCCGGTGCTCCCCATGTCGAGCGTCATCACTCGCTACCAGATCACCATGACCGTCGTGGACGAGCCGGGAGTGCTCGCCGCCGTGGCCACCCAGTTCAGCGACCGCGGAGTTTCGGTCGAGGCTGTGTCGCAGTCTGTACGCGATGGCGGTGACGCGGAGCGCCCCACCGCTACCCTTGTGATTGTTACGCATCGCGCGGAGGAGTCGTCGCTCGCCGCCACCGTGACGTCGCTCGCCGCAAGCCCAGTCGTGTCGAGTGTTGTGTCAGTTCTCCGAGTTGAAGGACAGTAATCAGTGGCCCACCAGTGGCGCGGAGTTCTCCGCGAATATGCCGACCGCCTCGATATTTCGGAGGCGACTCCGATCATCACCCTGGGTGAGGGTGGCACCCCTTTGATCGCGGCCGATGCCCTGTCGCACAGGACGGGCGCGAAAATCTGGGTGAAGTATGAGGGAATGAACCCGACTAGTTCTTTCAAAGACCGCGGAATGACGATGGCAGTGTCAAAGGCTGCCGAACATGGCGCGAAGGCCGTGATCTGCGCCTCCACCGGCAACACCTCCGCCAGTGCGGCCGCGTACGCCACCCACGCGGGGCTGACGGCCGCCGTCCTGGTGCCCGAGGGTAAAATCGCCCTGGGTAAACTCGCCCAGGCCATAGCCCACGGCGCCGAGATCATCCAGGTGCAGGGCAACTTCGATGACTGCCTCGACATGGCCCGCGATCTCGCAGCCCACTACCCCGTGCATCTTGTCAACTCGGTCAATCCCGACCGCATCGAGGGCCAGAAGACTGCGGCTTTCGAGGTGATCGAGGTCTTGGGCGATGCACCGGATATCCACATCGTGCCGGTCGGTAATGCCGGCAACTACACCGCCTACCACCGCGGGTACACCGAAGACCTCGCCCGCCGTGCCAGCACGAAATTGCCCCGGATGTTCGGCTTCCAGGCGGCCGGCAGCGCACCGCTTGTTGTTGGCCACGTCGTCAAGAATCCGGAGACAATCGCCAGCGCCATCCGGATCGGCAATCCGGCCTCGTGGGAGCTCGCGCTTGCCGCACGCGAAAATAGCGACGGATATTTTGGCTCCATCACCGACGAGAAGATTCTCGAGGCATACCGGATCCTGTCGGCGGAGGTGGGGATCTTTGTCGAGCCCGCTTCGGCGATCAGCGTTGCTGGGCTGCTCGAACGCTCGGACGCAGGATTCATCCCGAAGGGTTGCACGGTCGTGCTCACCGTCACGGGTCATGGTCTGAAAGACCCGCAATGGGCTTTGCGAACCGCCGATGGCAAAGACATCACCCCCACGGTTGTTCCTGTGGATGCCGATGAGATCGCGAGTGTGCTCGGACTGGTGAAGGAACGCGCTTGACACCGAGCATCGCTGGTCGCTCCGTGATGGTGCGGGTACCCGCGACCTCCGCCAACCTCGGCCCCGGTTTCGACACACTGGGGCTCGCGCTCGCGATATACGACGAGCTCATCATTACCGGCACCGATGCCCCGGGGGTATTCGTCGAGGTGACCGGTGTTGGCAGGGGTGACGTTCCGACAGACGAGTCGAATCTTGTGGCTCGGTCCATAGCGCACACTTTCCGTCACGTCGGCCTTCCTTCGCCCGGGTTGCAGCTTCAGGCGAATAACGTGATCCCGCACGGTGGAGGTCTCGGGTCGTCCGCAGCAGCAATCGTGTCTGGTGTGATGGCGGCCGCAGGTCTTCTCAGGGGAGTTGCCGAGCTCACTCTCGACACCATGCTGGTGCTAGCCACCGAACTTGAGGGTCATCCCGATAATGTGGCGCCCGCGCTGTATGGCGGTCTCACCATCGCGTGGACCACGGATGCCGGGCCGAGGGCGAAGAAGCTCCTCGTGCACCGGGGCGTCTCACCGTTGGTCTTCGTCCCCGACCACTCCGTATCGACTGCTCTCGCGCGGAGCCTTCAGCCCGCTGTGGTGCCGTACGCGGATGCGGTCTTCAACCTTTCACGCTCCGCGCTGCTGGTGGCCGCCCTGACCCAGAGCCCCGAACTTCTTCTGGAAGCAACAGAAGACAGGCTGCACCAGGAGTACCGGGCCAGTGCGATGCCCGAGACCAGTTCGCTCGTTCACCTGCTGCGCGAACAGGGCTTTGCCGCCGTGGTGTCAGGTGCCGGCCCGTCGATCCTTGTGCTGGCCAGCGACCCCTCGCAGCGAGCGGCAGCGGCAGCGCTCGTGGCCGGTCATGCCGGAGACACCTGGCGAGCCGTGATGGCGGCCGTCGATGTCAAAGGTGCTACAGTAAACCCGCACCAGGTAGAAGCGAAGCCCCAGCTGTAGCTTCCCGGTTGCATCACCATCCTCACACGCATCATCACCCTCATCCTGCGGCACTCGATTCCTGCGCATCCGCGCAGACAGCCCGGGATGATCAGCTCTCCTCTCGATTAGCAACTTTTCGGCAGGGGAAAGGAAAATCAACTGTGACTAACGTCAACCCAGGCTCAGACCTGAGCGCCCTCAAATTATCAGAGCTGCAGGCGCTCGCCAGCTCGCTCGGCATCACCGGAGCATCCAAACTTCGTAAGGGAGATCTCGTGACCGCGATCAGCGACAACCAGGGTGCTGGCAACTCTGCGGAGGTCAGCCCTGAAGCGTCCTCGAGCGCGCCAGCGGTCGATTCCGCTGGATCCGACAGTGAGGTCCCACCGGCCGCCCCGGCCGCACGCAAGCGCACGTCGCGCCGTGTTACGAGCGCCGACACCGAGGCCATCGCGGCGGCAAGTGCCCCCGCGGGAGCACCGTCGGTAGATGATAACGCGGCCGACAACACGACATCTGACAACTACGGCGCCACGCCCGTTGCGGCCCGCACGGGGGCCCACGTAGCCCAGAGCGAGCCGTCGGCACCCGCCACTCGCAAGCTGTCACGTCGTGCGAGCTCACACGTCGCCCAGGCCGAATCTGGTCTCGAAGACCCGACCCCCGCTGACGTAGCAGTCGAGGTTGCGGCGTCGACAGTCGACGATTCGCACGACTCCTCAACCGAGGCCAACACCGAGGTCAGCACGGAGGGCGACAGCGACCATGAGGGCGGTTCGAGTCGCTCATCACGAGGCCGCAACCGCAACCGCAATTCGGATCGTAAGCAGGGCGGCGAGGGCGAGGGCCAGCAGAACGGCCAGAACGGTCAAAACGGCCGCCAGCAGAACAACCGGCAGCAGGGCGCCAACCAGCAACGAGACGGCCAGCAACGAGATGGCCAGCAACGAGACGGCCAGCAGTCCTCTTCACAGCAGGGTGGTGGCCAGCAGGGTGCTGCCGATCAGAACCGGGGCGGCCAGCAGCGAGATAACCAGGCCCGCGACAACCAGGCCCGTGACAACCAGGGCCGCGACAACCAGCGCATCCAGGACGGCGACCTCGAGGGTGGCACCGGCCGTAGCCGCTACCGCGATCGCAAGCGTGGCCGTGGACCAGTGGGCGACGACTTCGAGCCCGAGATCACTGAGGATGATGTGCTCATCCCGGTCGCCGGAATTCTGGACGTGCTCGATAACTATGCTTTTGTGCGCACTTCCGGTTACCTCCCGGGCAACAACGATGTCTATGTTTCGCTCGGCCAGGTCAAGAAATACAACCTGCGCAAGGGAGACGCCGTTGTCGGCGCCATTCGCCAGCCGCGTGACGGGGACCAGGGCCAGGGTCGCCAGAAGTACAACGCGATCGTGCGCATCGACTCGATCAACGGACTGCCCGTTGAGGAGGCAGCGGACCGAGTTGAATTCGGAAAGCTGACCCCGCTCTACCCGCAGGAGCGCCTGCGCCTTGAGACTGAGCCCGGCAAACTCTCCACCCGGATCATCGACCTCGTGTCGCCGATTGGCAAAGGCCAGCGCGGCCTGATCGTGTCGCCTCCGAAGGCAGGCAAGACCCTCGTGTTGCAGGCCATCGCCAATTCGATTGCCAAGAACAACCCCGAGGTTCACCTCATGGTGGTGCTCGTCGACGAGCGCCCCGAAGAGGTCACCGACATGCAGCGCACCGTCAAGGGGGAGGTCATCGCCTCGACTTTCGATCGTCCTGCCGAAGACCACACCACGGTCGCAGAGCTTGCCATCGAGCGCGCGAAGCGGCTGGTCGAGCTTGGCCATGACGTCGTGGTGCTGCTCGACTCGATCACCCGACTCGGCCGGGCATACAACCTCGCGGCTCCGGCGTCGGGCCGCATCCTGTCTGGGGGCGTCGACTCGTCGGCCCTGTACCCGCCGAAGCGATTCTTCGGGGCAGCGCGCAACGTCGAAGAGGGTGGATCGCTCACCATCATCGCCACGGCTCTGGTTGAGACCGGTTCCAAGATGGATGAGGTCATCTTCGAGGAGTTCAAGGGCACCGGCAACATGGAGCTGCGCCTGTCACGCCAGCTCGCCGATAAGCGCATCTTCCCCGCGGTCGATGTCAACGCATCCGGAACCCGTCGTGAAGAGATGCTGATGGGCGCTGACGAGGTCAAAGTCAGTTGGAAGCTGCGTCGCGCTCTCGCGGGTCTTGACCAGCAGCAGGCGCTCGAGATCGTGCTGGGCCGACTAAAAGAAACCCAGACTAACGTCGAATTCCTGATGCAGGTGCAGAAGTCGATGCCCGGCGCCAACGGATCAACAGAGGACTAAGCATGTTCGAGTCAGTGCAGACGCTGCTGGCCGAACATGACGAGCTACAGAATCAGCTTGCTGACCCTGAACTCCACTCAGACCCGGCCAGGAGCAAGAAGGTCAATCGCCGGTACGCGGAACTCTCGCGCATCGTTGCCGCCTTTCACGAGTGGCGCCAGCTGACGGATGATGTCGCTGCTGCAAGCGAGATGGCGGCCGAGGATGAGTCGTTCGCGGCCGAGCTCCCCGGGCTTACCGAGTCGCTCGACACCGCACAGGAGAAACTGCGCAGGCTGTTGATCCCGCGGGATCCGAACGATGCGCGCGACGTCATCATGGAGATCAAGATGGGGGAGGGCGGAGCAGAATCCGCACTCTTCGCTGGCGACCTGCTGCGCATGTACCTGCACTATGCGGAATCGAAAAAGTGGAAGACCGAGATCATCGAGCAGACCTCGAGCGATCTTGGCGGCGTGAAGGATGTCCAGCTCGCCTTCAAGGGAAACTCCAGTGACCCCGCCGAGGGCATCTGGGCGCACCTCAAGTACGAGGGCGGCGTGCACCGCGTACAGCGGGTTCCCGCAACGGAGTCGCAGGGTCGCATCCACACCTCCGCCGCCGGTGTGCTCGTCTTCCCCGAGGTTGACGAGCCCGAGGAGGTCGAGATCAGCCAGAACGACCTGAAGATCGACGTCTACCGTTCAAGTGGCCCCTGGGGCCAGTCCGTCAACACGACAGACTCCGCCGTGCGCATCACCCACCTCCCGACCGGCATCGTCGTGGCCATGCAGAACGAGAAGTCGCAACTGCAGAACCGCGAGGCCGGAATGCGTGTGCTTCGGGCACGTATCCTCGCCCGCTACCAAGAAGAGGCCGACGCGGAGGCCAGCGTGTACCGCAAGAGCCAGATCCGCACCATGGATCGCTCGGAGCGAATCCGTACGTACAACTTCCCCGAGAACCGCGTCGCAGACCACCGCACGGGATACAAGGCCTACAACCTCGATGCCGTGATGAATGGCGCGCTCGAGCCGGTCATCCAGTCCTGCATCATGGCGGATGAAGAGTCACGCATCGATGCGCTCGGCGCAGACGACTGAATCGCGACTGGGCACCTGGCCCACTAACGCCATGACGACCATCACAGAATTGCTCGCGCGCGCTACCAGCGCACTTGACAGCGCCGGCATTCGAGACCCTTCTGTCGATGCTGAGCTTGTGATCGGCCACGTACTCGGCCTCAGTCGTGGGGCAGTGCAGGCGAAGGCGATCACGGGATTTCCCGTTGACCCCGGGCACTCTGCGGAGGTCGAACTGCTCATCCAGCGCCGCGCCGCGCGGGAACCGCTGCAGCACATCACCGGTCGAGCTGCGTTCAGGCAGCTCGAGCTCGCCGTCGGTCCCGGGGTTTTCGTCCCCAGGCCTGAGACCGAGTTCGTTGCCCAATTCGCGATCGACGTCCTGCGTGCCACGGCATCGGCCGAGCCCGTCGGCGTCGACCTTGGCATGGGTAGCGGTGCCATCGCGCTGGCCATGGCCACGGAGGTCGGCCACTCCAGGATCTACGGCGTCGAGGTGTCGCCGCGCGCGTTCGTCTGGGCACGACAGAACTTCGACGCGGTCGGCGCGGCCAATGCGACCCCGGTGTGCGCCGATCTCGCATTCGCGCTGCCGACCCTCGACGGAAGCGTCGACGTGGTCATCTCCAACCCCCCGTACATCCCGGTGGGCGCGATCCCGCGCGATCCGGAGGTGCGACTCTTCGACCCCGAGCTCGCTCTCTACGGCGGCGAAGATGGTCTGGATGTCGTGCGCCAGGTCTCAGCGACCGCCTGGCGCCTGCTGCGCCGAGGTGGCAGCCTCATCCTGGAGCACGGCGAGTTGCAGGCCGCACAGATCGCCGCGCTCCTCACGTTGGACGGCTGGACCGCCGTCGCCCACCACCGCGACCTCCTCGGCCGCGACCGCGCGACCACCGCCCTCCGCTAGCGAGTTCTGATCGCAGTAGCGGGAGATGTGCTCGTATGGGCAACGTATGGCACCGTGCCATACGTTGCTAACGGACCGCACCGATCTCCCTTACCTCGTGACCGACGAAAGCAGCGCGGGCGCTCTACGTGCGAGCGGCGGCGAAGGCCTCGATCGCGCCGAGCATCCCTTCCGTCGTGCCGTAGTGGTACGCGGTGATGCCGATCGAGCGGGCTCCCTCCACGTTCTCCACCATGTCGTCGGCGAAGAAGGCGTCGGCCGGCGCGGTGTCGTAGGCGGCCAGCACCCGGGTGAACACGGCCGGGTCGGGCTTGCGCGCCCGATAGTGGCTCGAGGTGAGCATGTGATCGCCGAACAGTTCGATGAGTTCGGGTGCGAGAGCACGGAGGTGCTTGGCGGTGAGAGCGTTGTTATTGGTCAGGAGTGTGATTGTGCCGAGAGTGGATGCCCGGCGAACCGCCGCGATGGCCTGAGGTCGCACGGCCATCGCCGCCCCGCGCACACGCACCCAGTCGTCCTCGTCAACCTCGACGCCGATCGCCGCCGAGAACGCGTCGAGGTAGGCCTCCGGAGTCTCGAACACCCCAGCCTCACCGGCCCACTCGCCATCATCGTGCCACCACCGCTCGCGCAGCTCGTCGAGTGTGAGGCCCGTGAGCTCGGTCATCCCCGCCATTCGAGCTCGCCAGTTGTAGTCGTACAGCACGTCATCCATGTCGAAGATGAAGAGCAGGCTCATCGGTCACGCCCGGCGAACGCCTCGACAGCGGGCAGGAGGGTGTCGGTTTGCGGCACTTCGCCGATGTACTCGAGGTGATATCCGGTGATTCCGATCGAGCGTGCCCCGGCTACATTCTCGGCGCTGTCATCGGCGAAGAACGTCGTGCCCGCCGAAGCGCCGAGTCGTTCGAGTGCCCGGGTGAACAGCTTGGGTTCTGGTTTTCGAATCCCGAGCATATAGCTGACCACGATATTGTCGCCCACGATCTCGACGACATCCGGTGCCAGCAGCGGCAGTGCCTCGCCGAGCGGGGACGGGTTGTTCGACAGCAGGCACACCGTGCCAAGCTCGGCGGCTCGGCGAAGCGCTTCGACACTCGCGTCGATTCGGCTCATGGAGAGGGCCCTGGCCGATGCCCATTCCTTAAGGCTCAGTCTGCGACCGCCCGTGATGCGGGCAAACTCATCCAGGTAGGCGTCGGCGGTCGGCCATTCGCCGGCCTCGGCTCGAATCTCATACCCGCCTGCCCACCAACGTGAAGCGATCTGGTACTGGCTCGCGCCGCTAAGACGGGCGAGCTCGGGCAGCCGGTAGCGAAAGTTGTACGCATACAGCGTGCGGTCGAGGTCGAAGAAGTAGAGGTCCACGGGTCTCCCAGTCTTTCATGGTGGACTCGGGGGCAGGTCCACCGGGCCCGAGCTTCGGCGGGTACCGGTTCGACGGGTACCATAGACGCGATATGGCCTCCATCTACGACTGCTCGGTTGAAGCCGAACTTCTCACCGGTATGCGCCTCGCGAGGGTCGCGATCGGTCGAGGCGACCTCGT
>NZ_JANLVV010000213.1:0-2693 GCF_031364185.1 Salinibacterium sp.
CATCACCATCATGTTTCTTCGAACTCACAGCATCCAGTGTCGTAGTCATCACGGCACCCTTCCCGCCACGCTCACGCGCGGCGCGTCAAGCCGGAAACACCTTTTAATGCACAGTCCCTACTCGGAGCCAAACTATGACGAGAAAACCTGTCGGACCCTCCTATAGGGGTGTCGGATAGCTTGTGTTGGGGCGTTTTCATCGCCCGGAAGCGAGACACGGGTGACTGTCATTAAATGGTGGGCGAATGACAATCGCTGCCGATCACAAGGACCGGGTCAGAGCGTTGAAAACCTCAGGCGCCGGGATTACCGGAATTGCCCTAGGTCTCGTTTCTATGTTTTCTCCTGGGAAAACTAACGACCTCAAGACGGATAAACCCAACATTTTGTGGGCGATCTGCGGTGTTCGTGGGGTTTTGTGGGATCAGAAAACGAAAAACAGTTCGCTGACCAACACTTTCTCTGTGGCATGTGAGGGATTGTTAACGCCAACCGAAAATGGGGCCACTTCTGCCAACTGAAAACAGGGCCACTGTTGTGTTGTTCTAGTGTGCCGTAGTCACGGCGGGTTGGTGGTGCTTGAGTCGGTAGCTGGTGCCTTTGAGGTTGATGACGTCGGCGTGGTGGACGATGCGGTCGATCATCGCCGAGGCGATGGTGAGGTCTCCGAAGACGTCGCCCCAGCGGGCGAAGGGCAAGTTGCTGGTCATGATCAGCGATGCGTGTTCGTAGCGGGATGAGACGAGTTGGAAGAACAGGTTTGCGGCGTCCTGATCGAAGGGGATGTAGCCGACCTCGTCGACGATCAGCAGGCTGTAACGCCGTAATCGGGCAAGTTCGGCGGGGAGTTTGCCGCGGGAGTGGGCCTCCTGGAGGCGGGTCACCCAGCCGGTCGCGGTGTCGAACAGGACCCGGTGACCGGCTTTGGCGGCTTTGATGCCGATGCCAACGGCGAGGTGCGTTTTCCCCGTTCCGGGCGGGCCGAGCAGGACAATGTTCTTGCCCTCGGTCAGGAACACGCTGGTGCCAAGGTGGGCGATCAGGTTCCTGTCGGCGGAGGGCTGGTGGTCGAAGTTGAAGTCCTCAAGCGCTTTGTGGCCAGGGAATCGGGCGGCCTTGATTCGCAGCCCTGCCCCTGAAGCTTCCCGCTCGGAGACCTCTTTGGAGAGCACCGCGGCGAGGTATTCCTCGTGGGACCAGCCCGCGTCGCGGGCCTGGTCGCCCAGGCGTCGGAACGCTTCACCGATGCGCGGTGCCCGCAGCGCACGGGCGTAGTACTCGATCTGCGATGCCGCTTCCGGGCCGATCATGACGCGACCGCCAACGGGGACTGGGCTGTGTCGAGGTCAACGCTGAAGAGCTCGTCATAGCGGGCCAGGGACGCGACCTCAACGACGGTCGTGACCGCGGGTCGACGCGCCCGCTGGGCCTGGAACTGGGCGCGCAACTCCGCCGCCCGGAGGACATGCGCCGGGTCGGTGACGGTCAGTTGCCTCGCCCATTTCCGTCGGTGCTCGGCAACAAGCACCCCGTCGTGGTGGACGGTGACGGCCTCCAAACTCGCTGTCACGTCCACGACTCGACCGATCATGGCTGGGTCGACGGAGTAGTCGTTGCTGAAAGCGCGAACGTAGTAGTCCCGGGGCAGGCGAACACTGTTGCGAAACATCACCTCCGGTTCCATCGGCGGCAGGGCCCGCATCGCCGCGCGGTCGATGCTGACCAGATCACCGGGCCGGCCGCGCCGCGACCTGGACATTCGGGCGTTCGCGATCGGCAGCCACGCACTCAGCTGCTGGTTGAAATCGTCCGGAGAGGCGAACGACCGGCCGGACATGAACCGGCCGCGGAAGAAGCGATTCATCCGCTCGACCATCCCCTTGGACTCAGGGTCGCAGGCCTTCAGAAGCTTGATCTGAGTGCCGAGGGTGCCGGCGAACGCGGCAGCAGGCTCGGTGAGTTTCCCCCGGCCGATTCCGGCCTCGTTGTCCCACGTCAACCGGGTCGGAACCGCCTCCGCTTCCTGCAACAGCGACCACATCCCACCGAGCAGATCCGGCGTCGTTTTGGACGGCAACATGCGCGCCTGAATGAAACCGGAGAACGTCGAGGTCATCACCAACACCGGCGGCGCCGCAGCCTGATCATGGCCCAACGGCAGGTCCTCGTGAGGGAACCAAAGATCGCACTGAACCTGGAACCCAGGCGGGTGCACCAGACGATCCGCAGGATCCGGCACCACATACTCCAGCCGCAACTCTGCCACCTTCGCGCGGAACAGCGACGGCGACCCCGACCACCCCACCCTCTCCGCCACGGTCGCTGCCGGCATCCTCGGCGTCGCCGCGAGCAGCACCCGCACCTGCGCCGTGAACGCATCAAAGCTCGACCCTGCCGGCTCGCGCCGATACGTCGGCATCCGGTCCACGGCCAACGCGCGATCGACCGTTCCCCGGGACACCCCGGCCAGCCTCGCTATCTCCCGCTTCGAATGCTTCCCCGTCGAATGCAGGTGGCGAATCTCTGCCCAATCATCCAATTTGATCACCTTCCATAGTGGTCGGTGGCCCTATTTTCAGTTGGGGTGAATTCAAGCGGTCGTCGCAACACTTGTTTCTTGCCGCGATCCTAGCTCGGTAGTGATGACCAGTGTGGGTGTGTTCCAGTTGAGGCGTTTCCGTGGCCGGTCGTTG
>NZ_JANLVV010000305.1:0-1468 GCF_031364185.1 Salinibacterium sp.
TTGAGATCGCCCGCGCCTGTTGGGGGGTGGATCTGATGCTTCAGTATGTGACCGCGAACGCTGCCGAACACAGCGTTCCCACTCCGAGCGATATCGACTCACTTGTCGACGTCGATGCCGCCTGGGATGATCTGACTCGTGCACTACGCGCCGCGGACCCGGCGTCCGCACCGCACATCGCCTCCCACGTCGACAACGTCCTCGCCGGAACCCCCACGCAACGCGTCGACTGGGCTCTGCGCACACTCATCGCCGGGATTAGGGCCACCCCGACACTGCTTACTCACTGAACACCCTGCGGACCTCCGCAACCTTAGGAGCACCACCATGACTACGCACTATCCCATCGCCATCATTGGAGGCGGCCTCGGCGGCCTCACCACTGCTCGCGTCCTGCATGCCCACGGCATCGAATCCGCCGTGTTCGAGCTCGAAAAAAGCCGCCATGTTCGCGTGCAAGGCGGCATGCTCGACATCCACGAGGAAAGCGGGCAACAGGCCGTCCGTGCAGCCGGCCTCTGGGATTCGTTTGCCACCCTGATCCACGAGGGCGGCGAGGCAATGCGTATCCTCGATCACAACGGCGCCATCCTGCGTGAAGAAAGCGACGGCGGCACACACAGTCGACCTGAGGTGGGACGCGGACACTTACGCGACCTGCTCATCGAGTCTCTCCCTGACCCCACCATCCACTGGGACCACAAAGTCACCGCAGTTAGTGCCGACCCCACTCGACTTGGGGTACACGAGGTCACATTCAGCAACGGTGAAAGCATCACGACGGACCTGCTGATCGGTGCCGACGGCGCTTGGTCGAAGGTTCGCCCTCTGCTCTCCGACGCGCATCCCGCCTACACCGGCATCTCATTCATCGAAGCCGACCTCCACGATGCCGACAACCGGCACCCCGCCGAAGCCCAGGCCATGGGAGCCGGGATGCTCTTTGCGCTGCGCGGCGACACCGGCATCCTCGGACACCGTGAAATCGACGGGAGCCTGCACTTCTACCTCGGCTTCCGAGCCGCCGAAGACTGGATCGACACCATCGACTTCACAGACACACCCGCCGCAAAGGCAATCATCCTGGCTCGCCTCGACGGATGGAGCGACGCCCTCCGCGGTCTCATCAAAAACGCTGACACCGCCCTCACCCCGCGCCGCATCAACGCCCTACCCGTCGGACACTCCTGGAACCGGCTCACTGGCGTCACCCTCCTCGGAGACGCGGCCCACCTGATGTCACCGTTTGCAGGGGAGGGCGCAAACCTTGCCATGTACGACGGCTCCGAACTTGCCCTCGCGATCGCCGCGCATCCCGGCGATATCGAGGCCGCAATTGCCAGGTATGAGCAAAACCTATTCCCCCGCTCGGAGGCATCCGCCACCGAATCCGCGGAGAGTCTGGAAATCATCTTCCGCGACGATTCCCCCCAAGGGCTCGTGGATATGTTCGCTGGCTTCGATGCCC
>NZ_JANLVV010000319.1:0-5632 GCF_031364185.1 Salinibacterium sp.
ACTCGGAGGAGTTGATGTTCCAGACGTCTACTCCGGTGACGGATGCCGCGAGTGACGGTGATGCGAACGCGTGGTCGAGCGACCCGAGCTCACCATCGAACGTGTAGGTGTATTCGTCCGTCTTCTCGGGCACCAGATCGACGAACCCAGCCGCGGTCAGCACCTGCGCTGGGTCTTCCTGGTGGTACGCATTGAAGTCACCCAGCAGCATCACGTTGGGCCCCTTGGCGGGGTTTGCGACAATTCCGTCGACAAAGATCTTCAGTCGGTTGGCCTGCGCCGTGCGCTCCGTGTTGAAAAAGCCCTGGAGGTCGGCCGGCTCGGTGCCACCGCCCGATGGCGGACTCTTCGACTTGAAGTGGTTAGCGACGACGGTGATGATCTTGCCGTCAACCTTGAAGGTCTGGGCGATCGGCTCGCGCGCAATATTCCAGACGGTCTCGTCGATGTCTGCGACGCTCGCTCCCACGGGGGTCGCCGTCGCGGTCTTGTAGATAATCGCGTTGGTGATGAAATCAGTGGTGGCAGCATCCAGCAGCGCCGTGGGGGTCGGGACAAACGCCCACACCGTGGAGCCGGCTGCGGCGTTGAGCGCGCCGACCAGGTTGCCGAGCGCCTCATCGGCGGGTTCGCCGAGCTTGACCGAGTTTTCGATCTCCATTAGCGCGACGACGTCGGCATCCAGTGCATTGATCGCCGTCACGATCTTGGACTGCTGCACAGCGAAGTCTTCCGCGTTATCCGCTCCGCGGGCACTCCCACCGAAGGTGGTGAAGTAGTTGAACACGTTGAACGCGCCAACCGAGAAGTCACCACCGACGTCGGCCGGGGCGTCGGTTCGGGGGTTCAGGGGCTCGAAGGTCGGCTCCAGCGCAGCATACTCGGCGGGCGAGGTGCTGCTCAGCGGGCGCTGCGGCTGGAGGCGCCAGTCTGAGAAGCCCCAGCCAAGGATCATGCCGGCGGCGGGAGAAACGAACCCGTCGCCGTTGCGCACTACCGTCGCGGTGTCAAAGTAAGGCTGCGTGCCGGGGTGAGCCGCGTTATTGAGTTGGATGCTGTAGCCGTCATCGACCAGCAGTCGGCTCGCCCTGTTGGCGGCGGCGATCGCGTTGGCCGCGTCTCCGGCGTCAGTGGTTTCCGTTGCCTTGATCGAGAGTGCACCGACGTTCAGCCACAGCGTGCCGAAGTTGAACAGCTGGTGGCTCGATGCGAGGTAGGCGGATTCGGGGGCGACGAGCATCCCCTCAAATGCTTCGCGTGCCGTGCCCACCGTCGTAGCGGGCAAGACGGTCGCGGCGGGAACACCGACCGCGGCGCTTACAAGCGCATAGGCCTCGTTGGCGGTGGCGCTGATCTGGGTCTGCCCGTTGAACTCGCTCGCGACCCCGGTGACCGTGATGAGGTCGCCGATGGCTACCGCGGGGTCGGCATTGGCGGCGAAGACAAAGATGCCGTCAGAACGGTTGTCAGCGGCATCCCCCGCCGCATCTTGCAGGTAGAAACCGCGGTAGCCACTCGCCGTGCTGTTGCGATAGTCGCCGGTGACTACCCCCTGCACGGTGACCGTGGTGCCCGCAAGTGGCGTGACATCGGTGGTGCCCTGCACGTCGGCGATGGTCGCAGTGACCTCGGCCGAGAAGGCGGGCGCCGCAGTCAGGCTCGTGAAGGCGAGAGCGAGAGCGGTTGCCGTCGCGACGGCCATCACCCTCCGGCGTGCTCGGGGGAGCTGGTGCTCACCCTGCGGGAAAGTGGATGCTGGCATGACTCGACGGTCTCCTTCTGGGGGCAGATCAATGCACACTTCTACCCCTTTGTGGGGGTCAGCTTCACCCTAGGGGTGCGCACCGTCAAAAGTCGAGAGCGGGCACCAGGCGGTCACCCGACCGACACCTTCTGGTAACCGATATCGTGAAGGTACTCCCCCGCTGTCCGAGCCTAAATGTAGTAAATCGCCGAATCGGAGTATGAAACCGGCGCACTCGAGGGTGTGGCGGCCGGAGCACGGGGTCGTGCCACCGCGGGCGAACCCACCAGCACGGAGCCGGCGGGCGCATCCGTCACCACCACCGCATTCGCCCCGATCACCGAATGCGAGCCGATCGTCACGTTGCCGAGCACCGTCGAGCCGGCGCCCACCACGATGTCATCTCCCAGGGTGGGATGCCTCTTCTCATGCTTCGCGCTGGTGCCACCCAGCGTCACGCCGTGGTACATCAGCACGTCGTCGCCGATGATCGTCGTCTCGCCGATGACCACACCCGTGCCGTGGTCGATGAAGAACCGTCGGCCGATGACGGCACCGGGGTGGATCTCCACGCCGGTCAGGAAGCGGGTGTACTGCGAAACCGCGCGTCCAGCGGTCTTCAGGCCGCGCATCCACAACCAGTGCGCAAACCTGTAGCCCCACACCGCGTGCAGGCCCGAGTAGGTGAGCCAGATCTCGAAATTCGACCGTGCGGCGGGGTCACGACGGCGTGCATTGGCGATGTCCTCCCGGGTGCGGGAGAACGGCGCCATCACGCGAGGTCTTCGTACAGGACGGTCGAGAGGTAACGCTCGCCATAGCTCGCGATGATCACGACGATGGTCTTGCCCGCGTTCTCGGGTCGGCCGGCCAACTGAAGCGCGGCCTCAACAGTAGCGCCCGAAGAGATGCCGGCGAGGATGCCCTCTTCTTTGGCGAGGCGTCGCGCCATCGAGACGGACTGGCCGATGTTGATGTCGATGACCTCGTCGTACACGTCACGGTCGAGGATCTCGGGAATGAAATTGGCGCCGATACCCGCGATCTTGTGCGGACCGGCCGCGCCACCGTTGAGAATCGGCGACTCCTCCGGCTCGACGCCCACAACCTTCACCCCGGGCTTCTGCTGCTTGAGATAGTTGCCCGTGCCGCTCAGGGTTCCGCCGGTGCCGATGCCCGCGACGAAGATATCGACCGCGCCATCGGTGTCGTTCCAGATCTCCGGCCCGGTGGTGGCGAAATGGATCGCGGGATTCGCGGCATTCTCGAATTGCTTCGTCAGCACGGCACCGGGGGTATTCGCTACGATCTCGGCGGCCCGGGAGACCGCACCCTTCATTCCCTCGGCAGCTGGCGTGAGCACCAGCTCGGCACCGTACGCCTTGAGCAGCGTCTTGCGCTCCTGGCTCATGCTCTCTGGCATGGTGAGGATCACCTTATAACCCCGGGCAGCGCCCACCATTGCCAGCGCGATACCGGTGTTGCCGCTGGTGCCCTCGACCAGCGTGCCGCCAGGCTTCAGTTCGCCCGACTTCTCAGCGGCATCCACAATCGCCACCCCCAGGCGGTCTTTGACGCTGGAGGAGGGATTGTAGAACTCGAGCTTGGCGAGCACCGTGGCGCCGAGCCCCTCGGTGACCTTGTTCAACCGCACCAGGGGCGTGTTGCCATAGACCTCGGTGATGTCGTTGTGGATGCGAGCCATGGGGGCGCCTTTCGTAAGAAACCTGTGATCGCCAGCCTAGACACTCGGGTGCGGCTGGGTCGTTGGGTTACAGCGCACATCCGGCCGCTTTCATTCCCGGGCCGCGTGCGGCGCGGCTCTCATTCGTGAGCAATGGATGTCGCGACCGACCGCTTCGCGCCGCGTGCGTGTATGCGTGGTGCGCGCCCGCATCGTTTGGCCCGGCATTCCACAGTGCACTTGGAGTTGTTAAGAGCGGGCATAAGTACAGCAAGCGCACTGTGGATGCGCCGAGCTTCGGCACGGTCAGCGAGGCGGGGGCGGGTCTCAAGATCAGCCGACGGTGACGCGGGGGCCGAGGCATCCACTTCGAAACTGACTGCGCGATAGAACGCACGCGCGTTGCCGTTGCCGAGCGCACTGGGAAGTTGAGCGTTGCACCTCGAGCTTGCGCGCGATATCGCGCCGGGGATCATTTCCTGGGCGGGTAAGCCCGCACGCCCCCCAGAGCGCCACGACCGCCTCGGTGTCTTCTTCGATGAACGGCCGTATGTGCATCAGTCGATGCTGTCATGGGTAAGCAGGGTCTGGACGCGAAAATGTTCTGACGACGAGACCACGGGTCGGTCAGAGTGCAATACTCGCCCTATTTCTCGAGGCGGACGGGCCACGACTGCGCTCTCAGCGCGATGTGCGGCATAAACGACGAAGGCACCCATCCTTTCGGGTGAGTGCCTTCGATCTACTGCCTGCTGTGCAGTCGTGCGGGTGTGAGTTCTACAGCGCTGCGAGTTCTGCAAGCATTGCGTCGCCCGGTGCTGCGAAATCCGACCTGGCGTCGATCTCGGCGCGGCCGAGCAGCTCATCCATCTTGCGACGGCGGTTGCGGTTGATCAGTGTGACGACGGTTCCGACCTTGCCGGCGCGGCCCGTGCGGCCCGAACGGTGCAGGTACGTCTTGTACTCCTCCGGCGCGTCGGCCTGAATCACCAGCGAGATGTCATCCACGTGGATGCCACGGGCGGCAACGTCCGTCGCGACGAGAACGTTCACCCGGCCGCTGGTGAGCAGCTGCAGGTTGCGGGTTCGGCGCGATTGGTTGAGGTCTCCGTGGAGGCTGGTCGCCGGAATCCCCTTGTCTTCCAGGTAGTCGCTCATCTCTTCGGCGAACGCACGCGTGCGAGTGAAGATGAGGGTCTTGCCTTCGCCCGCGGCGAGCTGCTGGATAATCTCTCGCTTGTCTCGCTGCTCGATGAGCAGCACGCGGTGGTCGATGGTCGACGACGCCTGGTCTTCACCGGCGACCTCGTGGACGGCCGGGTCGACGAGGAACTGCTTGACGAGGGTCGCGACACCCTTGTCGAGGGTGGCCGAGAACAGCAGCTTCTGGCCGCCCTGGCTTGTCTCCTGCAGAATGCGCTGGACGGGCTCGAGGAATCCCAGGTCGCACATGTGGTCGGCCTCGTCGAGCACCGTCACGATGACGTTGCTGAGGTCGAGGCGGCCCTGCTCGATGAGATCTTCGACGCGGCCGGGGGTGGCGATAACGATGTCGACGCCGCGCTGCAGCGCCGAGACCTGCTTGAACTGGGGAACGCCACCGACGATTGTCGTGGTGAACAGGCCGACGGAGCGGGCGATCGGCTGCACGGTGCGGTCGATCTGGAGGGCCAACTCGCGGGTTGGAGCCAGGATGAGGGCGCGCGGTTTGCGTCCCATCTGACGGTCCTTCCCACCGTTGTTCTCCATGAGGCGCTCGACGAGGGGGGCGCCGAAGGCGATCGTCTTGCCTGAGCCGGTCTTGCCGCGACCGAGAACGTCTTTGCCCGCGAGCACATCCGGAATAGTCGCTGCCTGAATCGCAAATGGTGCCTCGGCGCCCATGCTCGCCAGCTGGCGGACGATGTTGCTGCCCAGGCCGAGGTCGGCGAAGGTCACGCCCTCAACGTCGTTAGCCGTGATGACGGCAGCCTCGAGACGCTCGAGCACGACGTCCTCGACAGGTCCGGTCGTGGTGCGAGCAGTGTAGTAATCGCTCTCGCGCTTGGGGGCGCGGTCGTCGAAATCGCGACGGGGCGCGCGGCCTGCACGGTCGTAGCTCGGACGCTCCGTGCGCGCCGGGCGGTAGTTGCTGTACGCAGGACGCTCCGTGCGGTCGTTGTTGTACGCGGGGCGCGCTGGGCGGTCCGCGTTGTACGCCGGAC
>NZ_JANLVV010000389.1:0-4435 GCF_031364185.1 Salinibacterium sp.
CGGATTGAAGTTGTACAGGTGCGCACGCTTGAACTCACATCATGAATACACACACGAACGAATCCGCCACGGTCCTTCAACTGCGACTCATTGTGGAGGCGGAGGACTTCGACGCTGCCATCGCCTTCTATCGTGATCCCCTAGGGCTCCCCGAACAGGCCGCATTCGAAGGGGACGGTGACGCCCGCGTCTCGATTCTGGATGCCGGCCGCGCTACCCTCGAAATCTCAAACCCTGCCCAGAAATTGATGATCGACTAGGTTGAGACCGGGGCGCAACAGGGTCCAGGCATCCGGCTGGCATTTGAGGTTACCGACGGACGCGGTGTCACCACCACACTTGCTGCAGCCGGGGCCACCATTATGGGCGAACCACGCGAGACACCGTGGCGATCACTCAATTCCCGACTCGACGCACCCGGCGGATTGCAGATAGCAGTCTTCGAAGAACTCGAGGGCATATCCGACCGGGCACAACGCGCCGGGTTTGAAACAGCCGACGCGCAGTAGTGGCAACCAGCGAGCCTCTTTGGTAAGAGGCTCGCTATCGAATTTTCCCAGGTTCGCTGGATGTCGAAAGGAGTTTCGCTGGCAAGTCTTCCCCTTCATCATCAGCCCATTCAGTGCGGCGTTGATATCCTCACGTATGAGTTACGAGATGGATTTGACCGCCTACGTCCTCACTGCCGCGATGCTCCTCGTTGTGGTCGTGACCCACCTCGCGGCATCGGGAAGGATTCAACGCAACGGTTTCGTAGGGATCAGGATTCCGCCCACGATGGCCAGTGATGCCGGGTGGCTAGCAGGCCACAGGGCCGCTCGGGGGCCGTCATGGATTGGCTTTGTTCTCGTCGCGATCGCGGCAGGGTTTGCCCAGTTCATACCGGGGGCCACCACTGTCTGCCTCGTCCTTTTCCTTCTGTTCCTGGGATGGTCCGTCTTGGCTGCATGGCGAGAGGCGAGGGGATCGACAACCTGATGTGGGACTCGAGCAGCTCGTCAGATCCAACTACCCGATGAGGTTCGCTCGAGCGCTGCGGGTTGGTTTTGCGCTCGCTCGTCGCGCCAGGTAGCCGTCAGCCTTTCTCCTCCCCCGAGAAATGAATGGGGGTGGATGCCCGTCAGCAGCTTCGACGACGGCATGCGCGAATTCGCCACCGCCCCACTGCGCCCCACCGTGCAGTAAGTGTTGCAACCTAGGTCGAGCGCGCCCGTCCGGCGCGAGCGCGCTGGTGCGCACGAGCGCGCTCGGGCCAAACCCCCGCGCTCGCCAACATCCCCGGGGTTTCCGTCGAGACCATGTCGGCGGTCTGCTCAAGAATGGGCCTGTTGTCGTAGATTGGCTAAACACGCACGTGGGGCCATCAGAACTAACCCCCGAAGAGATCTGGTCGCGCTAAGCCAGATCGTCGAGACCGACGATTAGAGAAAGAATCTCCCTCATGCAACATCGCTGGATCGCCGTTGTCGTGCTGCTTTTCGCCGCCTTCATGGACCTACTTGATACGACGATCGTCAACGTGGCTCTTCCCGCTATCGAGAAGGATCTGGGCGCCACCCCAGCGCAACTCGAGTGGATCGTGTCAGGCTACGTGCTCTCCTTCGCCGTGCTCCTGATCACGGGCGGCCGTCTTGGTGACATTTTCGGCCGAAAGCGGTTGTTCCTGATCGGTGTCACGGGTTTCACCCTCGCCTCGGCCTCGTGCGCGGCGGCGGTCAGCGGCGACATGCTCGTAGTCTCGCGGCTAATTCAGGGCGTGTTCGGCGCCATGATGATCCCCCAGGTGCTGTCGATCATCCAGGTGCTGTTCGGGCCCAAGGAACGCACCGGCGTGTTCGGCGCCCTGGGCTTCATTTCGGGCCTCGCTGCGGTGGCCGGGCCTCTGCTCGGCGGTATTCTCGTCACCCAAAACGCCTTCGAGCTCGGATGGCGCAGTGTATTCATCATCAACCTGCCCGTCGGCGTGCTGTTATTTATTGCGGCGGCTATCTACATTCCTGAGTCACGCGCTGCCACGCGTACTCGACTGGACGTCGTGGGCGTGATTCTCATCTCGGCAACACTGTTTGTCCTGGTGTACGGCCTGATCGAGGGTCGCGAATTGGACTGGCCGGTATGGATCTGGGTCATGATCGGCGCCAGCCCCGCGCTGCTGGGAATCTTCATCTGGCACCAGCGACGACGCGATGCACAGTCCGGCTCCGCCCTGGTGCCTCCTTCCCTCTTCCACAGTCGCGGATATTCGGCCGGAGCCCTGACGTCATTCTCGTTCAGCGCGTCGATCGGCGGCTTCTTCCTCATCCTGGTGATCTATTTGCAGATCGGATTGGGCTTCTCGGCAATCGCCGCCGGCCTCACGACACTGCCGTTCAGCATCGGCGCTCTCGTGGGCAGTGGCGTGGCGGTTCCCCTTGGGCCGCGACTGGGCAGGTATCTGATCCTGACGGGCGCCCTGGCACAAATCGGCGGTTACCTCTGGATGGCGACTATCGTCGCGAGCGTGGGCGACGATCTCGTCGGTCCTGACCTGATCGCGCCGATGGCACTGGCCGGCCTTGGGCTCACTCTCCTGGTTGTGCCGTTGACCGATGTCGCCCTGGCACAGACGCCGATTGCCAGCGCGGGGGCGGCATCGGGTGTTCTCGGAACGTTCCAGCAGGTCGGCTCGGCCATCGGTGTGGCCGTGGTTGGCGTCGTCTTTTTCGGCATTATCGGAGACAGGTTCACGCCCGGGGTGCTCCGAGATGCGTTTCTTGGCGGCATCTGGGTGCCGATCACCGCCCTGAGCCTCGCTGCGATAGCCACCTTTCTGCTCCCGAACGCGGCCCAGGTCGCCGCCCATAAGGCAGACTCCGAATTGGCCATGAACAGTGAAGGCGACCCTCCCGCCACGGTCGCAGCAGGCGCCTAGAATTCCGCCCAGCAAGCGCTGCGTTGTGGGACAAGCGCGGTCATGCGCACAGCCGAGGTTGCCCCAAACCACCGCGCTCGCAGCGCCACCGGTCGATAGAGTGCAGCATGCCCACCATTTCCCCCTTCGAAGCGCGGATGCTCGACTCCCTGGATGAGCAACTCCTGGTGCACAGCCTCGTGGAGTCAATCCGCGTACCCAGCGTGACGGGCACCGCGGAGGAATCCCAGTTGCAGCACGACCAGGCGACCGAATTGGCACGCTACGGATGTGACGTCGACAGTTGGAAGTTCGACCTCGACGCGCTGACCGCGCACGCCCAGTTCCCCGGCATCGAGACCGATCGGGAGGAGGGGTACGGTCTTGTTGCGACGATCGGTGGCAGCGGCATCCCGGCCCTGATTCTGCAGGGTCACATTGATGTCGTGCCCACCGGTGATCTCGATAAATGGGACGATCGCGACGCATTCAGCGGCTCGATCAGCGGTGGAGTGCTGCACGGTCGAGGTGCCTGCGACATGAAAGCCGGGGTGGCCGCGAACATGGCCGTGGTCCGCACCCTCGCGGCGTCCGGGGTCACGCTCAGTCGGCCGTTGGGCATCCATTCCGTTGTCAGCGAGGAGGACGGCGGTCTGGGCGCGTTCGCCACACTGCTGCGCGGGCACACCGGGGAGGCCGCCGTCATCAGCGAACCGACGAGCAATCGCATTGTGACGGCGAACGCCGGTGCGCTGACATTTCGGATCGTCGTTCCGGGGCGGGCCGCTCATGGCAGCACACGCCTCGAGGGTGTCAGCGCCCTCGACGCGTTTCTGCCGATCTATGCCGCCATCGCGGAACTCGAGCGTGCACGCAACGCCGTTCCTGACGCTCGGTTCGCCGACACGATCCTTCCGTACCCCATCTCGATCGGGCGACTCTCGGCCGGTGACTGGCCGAGTAGCGTCCCTGACATTCTGACGGCCGATGGTCGTTTAGGGGTTCGATTGGGAGAAGCGCCGGAGGACGCCCGCGAAGCGCTCACCCGTGCGATCGGCGCGGCATCGGCTCGCGACCCATGGCTTCGCGACCATCCGGTGGTTCTCACCTGGCCCGGCGGACAGTTCGCCAGCGGTTGGCTTGACTCCGAGCATCCACTCATCGGGCAAATGGCGCAATCGGTAGTGGATGTCTCCGGCGGCAGTCTTCCTGAGACTGCTGCGGCCCCGTACGGCAGTGACCTCCGGCTGTACTCCGGCATCGGCGGCATCCCGACTCTGCACTACGGGCCCGGGGATGTACGCTTCGCCCACGCGCCCCGTGAGCAGGTGAACATCGCCGAGCTGATGTCCGTCACTCGGTCGCTGCTGCTGCTGGCGATTCGGCGCTGCGGTGCCCGCGAATCGGTCACCTAGCCCGCGCACAGCCACACACACTTAGGCTTGAGCCACACCCGCGGCATCGACTGGAGGAAATCATGCCCGCCAGTACGACGGCAGCAACCACCATCGGCGACCAGCTTGCAGACGTGCTCACCCAGGTCGG
>NZ_JANLVV010000053.1:0-15400 GCF_031364185.1 Salinibacterium sp.
TGCGGTGTATCCGGCCGGGCCCGAGCCGATGATGATGATCTGGCGCACGTTGACTATCTCCCTCAGGGTGTTCACTGCCTGCTACAACACCATCACGCTATCGGCTATTCCGAGAGAGAAGCTGCTAGCTTCTGCGGCGGATCCGGTTGAGCAGCGGCTGCCCGAACGCGCGAAGTTCCGGGTTTCGAGTTAGCCACAGCAGCCCGAAATACACGACGGCCATGCCCAGGCCGGCGACGATCATCGACACGATTGCCCCGAAACGGTCTGCCACCGGGAAGGCGCCGGCAGCGACGCCACCCAGCAGCTGCAGGATGCCCCACCCCACCGCCCCGGCGGGAACGGCCGCCGCAGCGAACCACAACGCCTGGCCCGCAACGCGCCGTGTATCGAGGTGGCCGAGCGGCCGCCGCAGCACCAGCGCGGAGAGCACCGCCTGCACGGCGACGGCGGCCGACAGCACGAGCGCGAGGCCCACCGCTATCCATTCCTTTGCAATCCACCCACTCTCAGCGCCAGCCCCGACAGCAAGCGCACCCGAAACAAAGAACGTCGTTTGGATCACCTGGATGATGAAGGCCGCCCGGGTCATATCAAGCGCGTAGAACACGCGGAGGAGAACGAAGAACACGGTGAACGGAATGAGTCCGGGCAGGAATGCCAGGTAGACCGCCGCGAGTGAGGTGGCCTCTGCGTAGCTGGGGGCGAAAATCGCGCTGAACGGAAAAGACAGCACCGCGAGCCCGACTGCAGCAAAGATCATGATCAGCAGAATCGAACGCAGGGCAGACGAGATATCGGTGCGCAGGTCGTCGAGTCGAGAGTCCCGTACATGCGCACTCATCCTGGTGAAGTACGCCGTGACGATTGACACCGTCGCGATCGAGTGCGGCAGCATGAACATCAGCCACCCGTACTTCATCACGTTGATCGAGGCATCCCCGGTTGCCGTCGACGCGACTCGTGCCTCAACTACCCCGGAAACCTGGGTCACCAGGAACATGGCGAACACCCAGGAGGCCGAGCGGCCCGTGCTGGCAAGCCCTACGCCTCTCCAATGGAAATCCGGTCGATATTTCAGCCCCGCACGACCAAGGAAGAAGAACAGCGCGAAGGCCTGCACGGCGATGCCGAGGGTGGCACTGCCCGCGAGGAGGGCGATGTGGCCGGCCGTCCAGTCGCCGACATTCCGGTTCTGGTCCGCCCCACCGAACAGGGACATGAAGGTCACCAGGCCAGTGATGGCCACGACGTTGTTGAGAACGGGCGCCCAGGTGAAGGGGCCGAACATGCCTCGGGCATTAAGGGTTTCGCCGATCAGGCTGTAGAGGGCGTAGAAGAGAATCTGCGGCAGGCACCAGTACGCAAACGCAGTCGCGAGACCGAGCCTGCTCTCGCTAAATCCCGCATCGGCGTAAAGGGAAACCAACAGCGGGGCACAGGCGGTGGCGATACCGGTAACGATCGCGAAGACGACCACACCGATGGTGATGAGTTTGTTGATGAACCGGGCGCCACCATCGTCGTGTAGCCCGGCCTTGACAATCTGGGGCACCAGGACGGCGCTGAGAAGCCCTCCCGCAACAAGCGAGTACACGTTATTGGGCAGCTGGTTCGCCAGCGCGAAGGCATCCCCTGCCGCCCCATTGAGGCCGATGGCGCTCGCGAGGATGATGAGGCTGATGAGCCCCAGTGCGCGCGAGACGAGGGTGCCCGAGGCCAGCAGAACACTGGATCGCCCAATAGAGAAGGTCGGTCGCGCCGGCGCGGGGACATCCGTCACGGATGCCGCATCTGAAGCTTCGCGCCCGGGATCGGTCATGCGCTGGTGCCCCTCATTGCTGCGCCCTTGCGCAGTCTCAGGATGTTCCGCACCACACCGCCGCCGAAGACCGCTACGACAATGCTCGCGATCACGATCACCACCGGGGTCTCCCACCCGGCCTGCACGTTGATGCTGGCGCGAGAAACGTCACCGATGGGCACGCCTGTCGCGCTGGAGAGGCTGACCGTCACCCCCACCACCCCGTTAGAGACCGCCTGCGCGGGGATCTTCGCGCTCGCCTGCGAGTCTGGCTCGATGAGCAGCTCGACCCTGGAGTCACCGACTGATAACAGGCCGGTGTCTGGTCGAACAGTCACGAAAACGGTGACGGCCTGGTCGAGGTTGTTGGTGACCGCTATGGGAAGTGGTGCCTCCGCCGCAAGGAAGTTGAAGTCACCAGTCGACGCCACCTGCACCGAGCTTCGCAATTCGAGGGATGCGGCCAGGCCCTCCGCGACCGCCACCGGCCAGCCCGTCGGGTTATCGTTCCAGCTCCCCGCGGTCAACGCGAGAAGCTCCAGACGGCGAGCCGAGGTGATGGCACGGGGATCACTCGCGATGCTGGCGAACTGCGACTCGGCTGCCTGTGCCTCAAGAAGCTGGCGCATCAGGGCCACACGCTCGGTAGGTCGGGGTTGGTCGATCACCGTTGCTGTTGCGGACGCTCCGACCAGGGCGGTGGCCATGCTGACCATCGTGACATTCGGGTTGGTCTGCATCGCGGCGATGGCATCCGATAAGCGGTTGCCGGCCAGCAATGCCGTTCGGTCAAGGGTGGCGAACAGGGTCGCGGTGGAGCCGGACTGCGCAACACCGGCGGCGGCGATCGCCGCTGACATCTCAGACACGTCCGCCTGAAAGTCGGTGGCGGTAGTCGACCGGATCGCGGTTGCCAGGGGCGTCGACACGGAATCCTCTGACACCAGTACGCGCGATCCCCCCACATCCGCGAGTGCGCCGGCGCCCGGATCACGAGCCAGATTGCGTGACGAAAGGATGGTGGTGGAGTAACCGCTGGCGGTGATGACAGGCAGGTCGGAGGCGATGGCCGTGGCATCCACCGGCCAGGCAATGCCAGTGAGAGAGAACGGCCACGCAACGAGGTCATCGCTGGTGGGTAGGGCAGGAGTGACCGGGTCGACGGGTTCGGTGGAGGTTGGGCTTGGCGGTGGCGAGATTCCGGGGGGACCGGATGGCGCCGGGGTTGGCGTGCCGGTTGCGCTCGATTCCGCGAATAATGCGGGATCTATGGCGAAGTCGAAGCCATCGGACTCCAGCACAGTGGCGCTGCCCGCCTGCGTTGCGAGGGTGAGGTCGGAGTCGGCGTAGGCCAGCGGAAACGTGTCGTTGGACGCACCGGCGAGGCGCTCCAGCCATGCCGTTGCGGTCATGGGTGCCGAGCTGCCGAGAATTCTGATCGACACGATGATTCGGGGATCAATACCCAGCGCCACCGGCCGATCGATCGCGGCGTCGAGTTGGCGCGAGAGGGTGCCCATCGGCGATGTGTACTGCTCAAGCGCGTCGGCGCTGATCAGGGACCCGGAGTTGGCCGGAACGGTGATGGGCACGGCGATGGCAACATGCACGGGCCGTGCGGACTCGACAGCGACTGCCGCAGAAGCGCCAACAGAGGTGCCGACCAGCCCAATCCCGACGGCCAGCGCGGCGCTGAGCAGTCTCAAAGACATGGGCTGGCCCCGCGAAAAGGCTCGGCAAGCATGAGGCCGATTCTATTCGCAGGAGCCTGTGAGCGAGTCGAACCGTGAGCGGTGCGGCGGCGCTATGTCATGCTGGTGCGATCATGCATAGCGTCGCCAAGGCCATCATCAGTCTCGGTGAACTCGCCGATTCGACGCCCGTCGCGGCCCTGGCCACAGCATTTTGGCAGGCGGGCAGGCAACTGGCGCTCGTTGGCGGACCGGTGCGCGACGCCTTCCTCGGTCGCGCCGTTACCGACCTCGACTTCACTACCGACGCCCTGCCGGACGAGATACTTGCCCTAGTCAGCCCCATCTCGAGCGCACAGTGGGATATTGGCCGCGAATTCGGAACCATAGCCGCCAAAATTGCGGGCCAGACCGTCGAGATCACCACCTACCGGGCTGATCTTTACGACGGGGCCTCACGCAAGCCGGTCGTCGCCTTTGGCGACACGCTCGAGGGCGACCTCGTGCGACGCGACTTCACCATTAATGCCATGGCGCTGCGCCTGCCCGAGAGGGTGCTGGTCGACCCGTGGGGCGGGGTCGAACATCTTGTAGCTGGCCGTATCACCACACCCGGGCCGCCCGAAGTGTCGTTCGGCGATGATCCGCTGCGGATGCTGCGAGCCGCCAGGTTCACGTCGCAACTCGGTTTCACGGTCGACCCGGAGACGGTATCCGCGATGGTGGCGCTGGCTCCCCGGCTCGAGATCGTGAGCGTGGAGCGGGTGGCAGACGAGCTGTCAAAACTGTTGAAGACGGCTGACCCGGTGCCGGGCATCCGGCTGCTGGTGGAGACCGGAATCGCGCAACTCGTGCTTCCCGAGGTGCCCGCGCTTCGGCTCGAGATCGACGAGCACGCCCACCATAAAGATGTGTACGAGCACAGCCTGACTGTGCTGCAACAGGCTATCGCCCTCGAAACGTCGCGAAACCCGGGCGCCGCGCCCGATCTGGCGCTTCGCATCGCCGCCCTGCTTCACGACATCGGAAAGCCCGCGACCCGCAAAATCGAGTCAGGGGGAATTGTGACCTTTCATCACCATGACGTTGTCGGCTCAAAACTTGCCGCGCGAAGACTGAAGACCCTGCACTTCGACAACGACACCATTGCGGCCGTCTCGCGCCTGGTTGAACTTCACCTGAGGTTCTTCGGCTATACGGACGCGGCATGGACCGATTCGGCCGTGCGCCGCTATGTTCGGGATGCCGGAGACCAACTTGAGCGCCTCCACATCCTGACCCGGGCTGATGTCACCACCAGGAATGTGCGGAAGGCGGACCGCCTGTCGTTCGCCTACGACGACCTGGAAGAGCGGATCGCCGCCCTCGCGGAGGCGGAAGGGATCGCTGCGGTACGCCCGGACCTCGACGGCGAGCAGATCATGGCCATTCTTGGCATTGCCCCGGGGCGTGAGGTTGGTGAGGCCTACCGGTTCCTTCTGGACCTGCGGCTGGATGAGGGGCCACTGGGTGTGGATGCTGCGACCAGCCGCCTCCTCGCCTGGTACGCCGCGCGCTAGTCAGGAGTTGGCGGCGATCCACTCTTCGAGCTGGCGGCGGGCCACGGGATCCGGCAGCTGCACGGGCGGCGACTTCATCAGGTAGGCCGACACGGCCTCGATGGGGCCGCCGAGCCCGGCATCCAAGGCCAGCTTCGCCGCCCTGACCGCATCAATGACGACGCCGGCGGAGTTCGGCGAATCCCACACCTCGAGTTTGTACTCAAGGCTGGTCGGCGCGTTACCGAAACCATGGCCCTCCAGGCGCACGAACGCCATCTTGCGATCCTCAAGCCAGGGCACGTGATCACTCGGACCAATGTGGACGTCTCGCGAATTGAGTTGAGCCTCGACATTGCTGGTCACAGACTGGGTCTTCGAGATCTTCTTCGATTCGAGCCTCGTGCGTTCGAGCATGTTTTTGAAATCCATATTGCCGCCAACATTGAGCTGGTATGTGCGATCGAGCACCAGCCCACGTTCCTCAAAGAGCCTTGCCAGGACGCGGTGGGTGATCGTGGCGCCAAGTTGGCTCTTGATGTCGTCACCAACGATCGGGATGCCGGCCGCGGTGAACTTTGCGGCCCACTCCGGGTCGCTGGCGATGAACACGGGCAGCGCATTAACAAACGCGACTCCGGCATCGATCGCGGCCTGCGCATAGTGTTTCGCGGCCAACTCCGAGCCCACCGGGAGGTAGCAGACGAGCACGTCGGCGCCGCTGTCGCGCAGAGCTTGCGTGACGTCGACGACGGGCGCATCCGACTCGGTGATCATCTCGCGATAATAGGAACCGAGGCCATCGAGGGTCGGGCCACGCTGCACCGTGATGCCAGTGGATGCGACCTCAGCGAATCGATAAGTGCCGTTCTGGCTCGCCCACATCGCGTCAGCAATATCGACACCCACCTTGAGCGCATCGACGTCGAAGGCCGCGACAAACGTGATGTCGGCGACGGCGTAAGGACCGAAACGATTGTGCATCAGCCCCGGGATGACGTCACCCGCGGCGGCATCTGCGTAGAAGGTGACGCCCTGGATGAGTGAGTTAGCGCAGTTACCGACGCCTGCTATAGCGACCCTGACGGCCATGAGGATGGTGCTCCTTGCGAGAAATGACTACACTACTGAGGTTGTATGGTTCCGGTTTCGGAGCCGTGACAAACGTCAACACCCTCCTGTTGCAGATCGCCTGCAACCGTTCAAGTCCGAAGGAGGTGGGTTTGTGACGCACCAGTACGAACTCATGGTGATCCTCGATCCAGAGATCGATGAGCGCACCGTGGCACCCAGCCTAGACAAATTCCTCAACGTGATTCGCGCCGATGGTGGAACCATCGACAACGTGGACATCTGGGGACGCCGTCGCCTGGCCTACGAGATCAACAAGAAGACCGAGGGCATCTATGCCGTCGTTCAATTGACCGCAAACTCGTCGGCCACGGTTGAGCTTGACCGCCAGCTCAAGCTGAGCGAAGCGGTCATGCGCACGAAGGTACTTCGCGCCGAAGAGGGCATCGCCCAGGTCGCGGCCGCGAAGGTCCTGTCGGACGCGAAGGCCGCCCGCAAGGCCGCCGCCGCCCCGGCAAAGGCACCCGCTGCCGCTCCTGCAACGGCCGCCCCTGCTGCAGCCGCTCCCGCCGCCTCGAAGCCCGCCGCCGCCCCTGCCGCGTCGAAGCCCGCTGCTGCCAAAGCCGACGTCGAGGCTCCTGCCGCGACGAAGGATTCGGAGTAGGTCATGGCTGGCGAGACCGTCATCACAGTCGTGGGAAATCTCACGGGTGACCCCGAGTTGCGCTACACGCAGAACGGGCTTGCGGTTGCCAACTTCACTATCGCCTCAACACCGCGCAATTTTGACCGTGCCGCGAACGAATTCAAGGATGGTGAGGCACTGTTCCTGCGCGCAAGCGTCTGGCGCGAGTTCGCCGAGCACGTCGCTGGTTCGCTCACCAAGGGGTCGCGAGTCGTCGCGACCGGTCGATTGAAGCAGCGTTCATACGAAACCAAGGAGGGCGAAAAGCGCACGAGCATCGAGCTCGAGGTGGATGAAATCGGTCCATCGCTGCGCTACGCCACGGCACAGGTCACCCGTGCCGCGTCATCCCGTGACTCGGCAGGTGGCGCCCCTCGGGGTGGCGGCAACCAGGTCAACAGTGGCCAGCAGTCCCAGCAGCAGGAGGAGCCGTGGGCGGCGAGTGCCCCCAGCAACTCCGGCGGCGACGTATGGAACACGCCAGGCAACTACTCGGACGAAACGCCTTTCTAATCCTCGACTGAGCCGCCTCCACGTTGCTTGGCAACGCGGAGGACTGCTCAGCGGGGGCCCAAGACTCTCATTGACAATTAAGGAAATAGCAACTCATGGCTGGAAAGAGCAGCGGCGATCGCCGCAAGCCCATCCGCAAAGGCAAGGACGGCAAGAACGCCGCCCCCGCCAAAGCGATCCGCGTGGGCGTCATCGACTACAAAGATGTCGCGACGCTTCGCAAGTTCATCTCAGAGCGTGGAAAGATCCGCGCTCGCCGTATCACCGGTGTCTCCGTCCAGGAGCAGCGTCTCATCGCCACGGCCGTCAAGAACGCTCGTGAGATGGCACTGCTGCCGTACGCCGGCTCGGGCCGTTAGGGAGCACCGATATGTCCAAGCTGATTCTCACGCATGAGGTCACCGGTCTCGGTGCCCCAGGAGACGTCGTTGACGTCAAGAACGGTTTCGCTCGCAACTACCTCATCCCCCAGGGCTTCGCCGTGGCATGGACTCGCGGTGGCGAAAAGCAGATCGAATCCATCAAGGCCGGTCGCGCAGCGCGCGAGCACGCCACTCTCGAAGAGGCACAGGATCTGAAGGCTCGCCTCCAGGCCACCACCGTCAAGCTCACCGTCAAGGCGGGCGAGGGCGGACGCCTTTTCGGTTCGGTCAAGACATCCGACGTGGCCGACGCTGTCGCCGCGGCAGGGCTCGGAACTGTCGACAAGCGCAAAATCGAGATCACGTCACCGATCAAGGCGATCGGCGAGCACGAGGCATCTGTTCGTCTTCGCGACGACCTGGTCGCCACAATCACCCTCCAGGTGGTTGCGGCAAAGTAGTGGATACCCCCTGAAATGGGGCAGACGGCGACGGAAAAATTTCGTCGCCGTCTTTACTTTAAGCGAATTCGTCGTGAAAATTCTGATGCGTTGTACACAGGAACCGTTCTGGGTCGTCAACTCTCAACTCACGGTCTAAACATGTTTGTCCACAATGGCTAATCAGGCTAAAAGTGCTGATCAGTAGCTATTTAGTTACTGAAAATCGCTCGTTATGCACAGCAGATTCCACAGGTTGCTCACACGGAATGCGGCGATTCGTTCGAGTTGTGCACAGGCTCATCCACAGGACCAGTTGTGGCGGCATCCCGACCATCCGTACTGTGGGGCAGCCCCTCCCGATAGATGAATGTTGGGTGTAGGCGGCGACCGAAACGGGAAACTTCGTGAGTGTCGGCGGGCGCGGCTACAACTGAGGCATAGCGTCGTTAATCGGAGGGTCGAATGTCAATCGCGCACCTGGGGCTTGCTGCTGATCAACGGCACGCTGATTCGCGTAACGGTGACCAACGGCAATCTGGCGACTCTCGGTCGGATTCGCGCGGCGATCGCGTTCCTCCCCATGATCTGCTCGCAGAGCAGAGCTCCCTGGGGGGCATGCTGCTGAGCAAGGATGCGGTTGCCGACGTCATCGAAACCGTCCGGGGAATCGACTTCTACATCCCGAAGCACGAGACCATCTTCAATGCCGTGATGTCGCTCTATTCCCACGGGGAACCGACCGACGTCATTGCGGTCACCGATGAGTTGACGAAAACCGGCGAACTGAGTCGCGCTGGTGGTGCCGAATATCTGCACACGCTTACCGCGCTCGTGCCTACCGCGGCCAATGCCGGCTTCTACTCGTCTATCGTCGCTGAGAAAGCGGTGCTTCGCCGACTCGTCGAGGCTGGCACCCGTATCGTCCAGATGGGTTACGCCAGCGAGGGTGAGGTCGTTGACCTTGTCAACAACGCGCAGGCCGAGATCTACGGCGTGACCGGCGGCGTCGAAAGCGAAGACTACGTTCCCCTTACCGAGGCGGTTACCACCGCAATCGATGAAATCGAGGCTGCTCGCGGGCGGGACGGCCAGATGGTCGGGGTGCCTACCGGCTTTGCTGAACTCGACGAACTCACGAATGGGCTTCACCCTGGCCAGCTGATCATCATCGCTGCGCGTCCGGCTATCGGCAAGTCGACCCTGGGGCTCGATATCGCCCGAGCAGCGGCGATCAAGCATGACCTTGCCACGATCGTTTTCTCACTGGAGATGGGTCGCAGCGAGATCGCGATGAGACTGCTATCGGCCGAGTCATCCGTTCCCCTCCAGCACATGCGCAAGGGAACCGTGCACGCCAACGACTGGACAACCATCGCTCAGACCCGCGGTCGTATCAACGACGCTCCTCTCTACATCGATGACAGCCCCAACATGACCCTGGTCGAAATCCGCGCCAAGTGCCGACGTCTCAAGCAAAAAGTCGGGCTCAAGATGGTCATCATCGACTACCTACAGCTGATGACCAGCGGCAAGAAGGTCGAATCGCGCCAGCAGGAGGTCAGCGAGTTCTCGCGCGCGCTCAAGCTGCTTGCCAAGGAGCTGCGAGTGCCCGTTATCGCCATCTCCCAACTGAACCGAGGCCCCGAGCAGCGGGCAGATAAGAAACCAGCCCTGTCAGACCTGAGAGAATCCGGGTCAATCGAGCAGGATGCGGACATGGTGATTCTGCTTCATCGGGAAAGCGCGTACGAGGCTGAGAACACCCGGGCAGGCGAGGCCGACCTTATTGTAGCCAAGCACCGAAACGGGCCGACGCGCACCGTGACGGTCGGCTTTCATGGCCACTTCTCGCGGTTCGTGGACCTCCCGCCCGGATCGTAGGCTGACTCGGCGCGCTTTCATGACGCGCGCACGTGACGCGCGCCTTCGTGAGAGGGGACTTCGTGAGACGGGATTTCGTGAGTCGGGACTTCGAGACGCGCGACTTCGAGAGACGGGGACATGCCGCGGGTGTCGAGCCGCAGAGCTTCCCGCATTCACGCGGGTCGATCCTCCGTGATCAGCCGCGGCCTCCCTCACAGCTGACGCGATCTAGACTGGAGGTGTGGAAGCAGTAACGCCCTGGTACGTGCCCGTGGCCCGGGGCATAACCGCGTTGGCGCTTGCCGTGGTGATCACCTTCACTGCGGACCACTCTGCGCCGCTGGGCTATCTCACCCTGGGAATTTTCGCCGTGATTGCGGGAGCGATCCTTGCCGCCTCGGCGCTCAGGCTCGCCGCGGGCCGAGCCACTCGCACACTTACCCTCGCCCAGGGACTCATCACGGTGCTCGTCGGGATCGTTTGCCTGTCACTGCCCGCTGGTGGCCTGCCATTCTTTGTATTCCTGCTGACGACATTCGCTTCGATCACAGGATTTCTTGAGTTGTATGTTGGTCTACGAAGTCGCGGCCGCGATCGATCAGCTCGCGACTGGGTGTTCGTTGGGGGCCTCACGGCGCTGCTTGCCATTGCCGTGCTTCTCGTGCCACCAGAATTGCGCCAAGCGTTCATCGGGCCGGATAGCGTGCAGCGCGAGCTCACTGCATCGGTGGTCATCGTCGGTGCTCTCGGCGCCTACTGGGCGATCTTTGGGATGTACCTCGTCATCGCAGGGCTCTCACTCAAATGGGCGCCGGCGGAGGATACAACCGCATCCCTCTCTTCCGAGGTCGGTTCGCGATGACCGCGCCCAGTCGGAAAGACCGAACCCGCCCGGTAGAGCTACTCGTATTCTCAGCGATTCTCGGGGTGTTCGCGGGACTCGTTGTTCTGATGTCAACGAGAGAGATCACCCTGGCACTCATCTTTTTGGGGGTGGCGTTCATCGTCTCGCTGGTGGTTCTCGCGATGCTGTCCCTCGCGGTGGAGCCCACGAGCGCGGAAAAGACCGACCTGGCAGAGCAGGACGACGCCCAGGGCGACCGGCCGCTGGGACACTAGCGGACGTCGGGCCAACCGGACGAAAGGTCGAGGTTGGTTGGACGTCTTGCCTCGCTAAGCGGGAGCCGCCAAGCCGCTCAGCCGCCAAGCCGCTCAGTGCTCGACGTGGCCGACCAGTTGTGAAGCAAGGCCAGCGTAGGTCGCCGGGGTGAGCACGCGAAGCCGATCCTTGGCGGCCTGGCCGATGTCGAGGTCGTCGATGAATGCCACAAGTTCGGCCTGGCCGATGTGTTTGCCCCGCGTGAGGTCTTTCAGGATCGCGTATGGGTCCGTGATGGAACTGCGGCCTGCCGTAATCTCGGCGCGGATCACGGTCTGGATCGCTTCGCCGAGTATTTCCCAGTTGCCTTCAAGGTCTGCAGCGAGGCGGTCTCGGTCAAGGTCGATTTCGTTCAGTCCGCGCAGGATGTTTTCGAACGCGACCAGCGAATGGCCGAACGCAACGCCAATGTTTCGCTGGGTGGTCGAATCGGTGAGGTCACGCTGCAGCCGTGAGGTCACGAGCGTCTGCGCGAGCGATTCCAGCAGCGCGCTGGAAATTTCGAGATTGGCTTCGGCGTTCTCGAAGCGGATGGGGTTGATTTTGTGGGGCATCGTGGATGACCCGGTCGCCCCAGCCTGCGGAATCTGGCGAAAGTATCCGGTGCTGATGTATGACCAGACGTCCGTACACAGGTTGTGCAGGATCCTGGCGGCGTGACTCATCTGCTGGTATAGGTCGACCTGCCAGTCGTGGGACTCGATCTGTGTGGTGAGCGGATTCCAGTCAAGGCCCAGGCTGGTCACGAATTCGCGCGAGATCTCGGGCCAATCCTGACTGGCATCGGCGGCGAGATGGGCGGCGTACGTGCCCGTTGCCCCGTTGAATTTGCCGAGAAACTCGGTGGCCTCAATCCTGGCGGTGGTGCGCTCCAGTCGGTGCACGAATACCGCGAGTTCTTTGCCCATAGTGGTGGGGGTGGCAGGCTGGCCGTGCGTGTGAGCCAGCATCGCGTCATCCCGAAGCTCGATAGAGAGTGCGCGCAGCGACGCGATGACGGCGCGAAGTTTCGGCAGCCACACTTCTCTTACAGCGGCGCTGATGGTGATTGCGTACGCAAGATTGTTGATGTCTTCGCTCGTGGCAGCAAAATGGGTGAGTTCGGCGATGTCGGTCAACCCGAGATCGGCGAGCTTACCGCGCACGAGGTACTCGACAGCTTTGACGTCGTGGCGGGTCGTGGCCTCGAGTGTGGCGAGCTCGTCGATCTCGGGCTGACCGAAGTCTGCAGCGAACTCGCGCAATTGCCGAGCCTGTTCGTGTTCCACCCGTTGGGAGCCGAACAGCTCGTGGTCGGTCAGGTACAGCAGCCATTCGACTTCGACCCGCACTCTGGCGCGGTTGAGCCCGGCTTCGGAGAGGTGATCACCGAGACCTTCGACCATGGGTCGGTATCGGCCATCGAGTGGGCTCAGCGGTTGTTCGGGCAGGCTCATGGTGTTCCCTGTCGGATTCCTGGGGTGATCTGGCGGAAGAGCGCAGCACAGGCCTTCTCGATCATCGAGAGCACCTGATCGAACAGCGCTGCGTCAGAATAGTACGGATCTGGTACGTCGATGTTCGGTGATTGGTCGCTGTCGAATGACAGGAGCAGCTGCACCTTCGATCTGTCCTGGTCACTGGACGCCCAGGCCTTAAGAGTCCGTTCCTGGCTGCGGTCGAAGACGATGACGAGGTCGAGTTCGTCGAACCAGGCAGGGTCGAACTGTCTTCCGCGGTGACCCGACGCGTTGTAGCCACGTGAGGCGAGTGCCGCCAGGGTGCGATCGTCTGCCGGCTCTCCGACGTGCCAGTCACCGGTGCCCGCCGAGGTGACAGTGACCCTATCCCCGAGCCCCGATCGTGTGGCGAGCCGCTTCAGCACCGTCTCGGCCATCGGGGAGCGGCAGATGTTGCCGGTGCAGACGAAACAGACGCGAAACCGTGACGACTCGTCGACGCTCCGCTCAAAACTCACCAGCCCATTGTTGCGCAGTTCCTCTCCCCAACACGACCCTGCATCAGGCCCACTCCCCGGAACTTTGTTCGCCTGCCCCGCGCCCACCGGGGATGCCGCACGCTCATGGTTATGACGGGCTGCATTGTGCGAAGCCCACCGTGCTGAAAGGTAGCAATGAATCATTCGCCGGATGCCCCCACCGTCGCCGCGCTTGAGAATCAGGCCCGCGAGCTCACCCACCTGCTGTGGCGACTGCAGCACGTGCGCCATGCACTGGTTCCAGGCCCCGCGCAATTCTGGAGAGGCCTGACAAAGCTTGCCTTCGATGCGGCCCTCGGTGGTCTCGGCGCGACGCTTGATAACGGCATTGCCACCCTCCACTCGGCCATCGACTCGACCCGTATCGCGATCGCAGGGATGGATGATCATGGGTGACGATCTGGTCATCGGCGGGGGCGGTTCCTATGCGGTGGGCACCGACGAGCTCTTTGCCTGCGCGGACCAGTTGCGGGAACTGGCGGCGGCGGTGTCGGGCCTCAACCGCGACCTGGCGTCGATCGACTCCGGTATCTCCCGTGGGCAGGCGCGCGTGGTTGGCGCACCGCAGAGCGTGATGGATGCCGAGGCCAGCATCGACAGGTTGGCGCTGCTCCTGGCGGAGGTAGAGAGCCAGGCGAGAGCGTTGGACTTCGCTGTGGGAGCCGCCGCCGAAGGTTATGGCTTCGCTGAGTACTTCGTAGGACATCTCATCCACGAGTTCACGGGCCAGTTCGGAGCGTTGCTCGCCAGGTACTCGCCGGGGCTTCTCTTGGCGACCGTCGGTGGAACAGCAGTACTTGGCGCAGTGAGCGGACTGTTCCTGGGCGCGATGGCGCCAGGCGGGATAGCCAAGGGTGCTCCGGGAGGAGTGAAGACTGGACCATCCCGGGGTACGTGGTTGCGGGAACACAACGAGATCGTCACCAACCCGCTGACGGTGGATCTGGTTCGCATCGCATCCCAGGCCTCCGGTGATGTCGTGGTCGGCGCGCTGGGCGTTCCACCGCAGTTGACCACGTTTCTCGGGGCTGCGGGAGTCGCCATTGGTTCGAAAGCAATCATGGGTACGGGTTCGCTGTTCGGTCTTCTCAAGGAGACTCCCGTGAGATTGGTTGACTCGCACACCCAGGTCGTCACAGCCAGCCCCACCGGATTCGCCGAGCGCCTCGGCCGGGTGCCAGACACCGAGGTTACCGATGGAGCCCAGGTCGTCATCGAAAAGTACTCGACACCGGGCGAAGCGGACAGGTTCGAGGTCTACGTTGCTGGCACCGTCACGTTCTCACCCGTGGCTGACACCGAGCCCTGGGACATGACCAGCAACATGGCCAACGCGGCGGGAGTGCCTGGTGGCGGGTATGCCTCGGTGGCGGCGGCGATGGAACTCGCCGGGATCGATCAGTCGAGTCCGGTGCAGTTCACCGGGTACTCGCACGGGGCCGGCACGGCGGCATGGCTGGCAGCATCCGGTGACTACAACACCCAGGGGCTGGCCACATTCGGGGGCCCCACGGGGCAGGTGCCAATCCCCGAGGGCTTCCCGACGGTGATCGTGGAGCACACCGACGATATCGTTCCCGCGCTCGGTGGTGAACAGGTGAACCACCACGCGGTGCTGGTGGAGCGGGCCGTGTTTGCCGGGCGGGACGTTCCCACGGAATACGCGGTACCCGCGCACCACTTCGAGTATTACGAGCAGACGGCCAGACTCATGGACGAAGCGCAGAGCGACAGGGTGAACGATGCGAGCCGGAGTCTGGACTCGTTTGCCGGTGGCGCTTCGACGGTCACAAGCACGGCGTACCGGTTCGAGCGAGTGCCGGAAAAATGACCAGGCTGGTCAGTGCTCATTAGTGAGGCTATCCATTGGTGACGTTGCTCATTGGTGACGTTCGGTGCCCGCTAGCGGCGATCCCGTTTGCCGATCACCGGGCGCAGGATGATGCCGATGAGCCAGCTGATGAGCCCGAGCACCAGGGCGCCGAGAACACCCCACCAGAAGGTTTCGACTACCAGCCCGAATCCGAATAACCCCGACAGCCAGGCCACGAGAAGTAGCAACAGCCCGTTCACGATGAGGGAGATCAGACCCAGGGTCAGAATGTAGAGGGGAAATGCCACGACACGGATGAGGTTGCCGACGACGCCGTTGACGATGCCGAAGATCACCGCGACCAGCAGGTAGGTCAGCACCGTTTCCAGCAGCTCGCCCGGGGCGAACGGCACCACCGAAACCCCGGCGACGATCTGGGTGGTCAGCCACAGGGCTACGGCGTTGATCAGCAGGCGCGCG
>NZ_JANLVV010000058.1:0-28935 GCF_031364185.1 Salinibacterium sp.
AAGCGACGGCATTAGGCACTCGGGGGCCTACGACCTATCCGGCGACTAGATCGGCCAGTGCCTGGCACTTCCCTGGCATCGAGCGAGCGCACCCTCCAACCGCGGTGCCTTCGTGAACTCATGGGCGGATTTGCGGGAGACCCACGCTTGTGTCGACTGGCTGTGAGCCGATGTATCGATACAAAATGCGGTGAATTATCGCCTGATTATCTCAGATCAATTCGTTAAATCGACACAATCTGCCCGCGGGTAACCCACCTGTGGGTCAGAAACTTTTTAGTGCAGCTGAGAGCAACGACGCGATTAATGACGCCCGGGTCTGCTGCACGGTTGGGCGACATTTGAGTTGGCTTGCCCGGGACGCCCATCTGGAGACTAGCCGTATGGTCAAACCGGAGGAGGTCGCCGATGCGACAGTCAATCTCGCGAACCCCGGGTTGGCAAGCACGACTGGTATCGCGCTCCACGTGGATGTGGGAGAGTCAGCACGCTGCTCCTCCGGCCACTCCCACCGACCTAAGAGCGAAGTGAAGGAGCATCGTGCAAAGAATCGCTTCGGTTATCGGGGTCAGAGTCGATGGAGTGAAGGACTACGAGCGGCTCCACGCCGACGTGTGGCGCACAGTGCTTGCTTGACGATGAACGAGAAAGGTCACGAACTAATCCCTCTGTCGGCACTAAGAGATGCTGTCCTCCTGCACGGGATACGTGGGGGACGATCTCGAGTCAGGCGTAACATTCGTCGCTGCAGATCCGGCCACGTAGGAGTGGTGGGTCGTGTGTACGAAGCGGCAGCGGCCGATGACCGATCGAGCGCTCGGAGAGTGGTGGAACGGGAATCACGAGATGTTTCACCTCGACTAACCGGCTTCTGTAACATTCTTCCTAACGTTAACGAGGGGTCCACGTGTCATCGTCTTCCATTGAGCGACTGCGAGTTGTCGTCGCGACTCCGCTGTCTCGAGTGCACCGTCGAATGATCGAAGCAGCCGAGCCGCGAGTCGAGCTGGTATGCGAGCAAGAGCTTCTTCCACCCATGCGGCACGCCGCAGACTTCGCCGGAGACCCGTCGTTCCGGCGCACATTCGTGCAACAGAAGCGCTTCGATGCGCTCATCGACACCGCCGACGTTCTCTACGGCATTCCTGACGTAAATCCAGCCGCGCTCAAGAGAACAGTGGAGTCGAATCCGAAGCTTCGTTGGGTTCACATCATGGCAGCGGGCGGGGGTGGGCAAGTCGCCGCCGCGAACCTGAGCGAACGCGAACTGTCGCGCGTTCTCTTCACGACGTCTGCTGGTGTCCACGGGGATCCCCTCGCTGAGTGGGCCGTTTTCGGGGTGCTCGCGGGTGCAAAGTCGCTTCCGCGCCTGATGGCCCAGCAGCGTGAGCATCACTGGAGCGGCCGGTGGACAATGGGCCAGGTCGGCGAGCAAACCGTGTTAGTTGTCGGGCTCGGCGGCATTGGCCGAAAGGTGGTGGAGAAGTTGTCTGCACTTGGCGCGACGGTGATCGCGACCAGCCGAAGTCTCACCGAAGCGCCCGGCGTCTCGGAGATTGTGGCGCCGGCGGACATCGCCGCGGTTGCTGGTCGAGTGGACGCAGTGGTCGCGACGCTGCCGGGAACAACAGCGACTGAGGGGCTGCTCGGGCGTGCCTTCTTTGCTGCTATCAAACCTGGAGCAACTGTGGTGAACGTCGGTCGCGGCACAGTGATTGACGAGGAGGAGCTTCTCTCCGCGCTAAGGGATGGCCGCGTCGGCTTCGCTGCATTGGATGTTTTCGCAACAGAACCGCTCGACGAGGCAAGTCCCTTCTGGGACCAGCCCAACGTGCTGATCAGCCCGCATACCGCGGCCCTGAGCGAGGCAGAAGACCGTCTTATCGCCCAACTGTTCGTCGAGAACGCATCCCGCTTCCTCGATGGCCGGGAGTTGCTCAATCGCGTGGACACAGTTGAGTTCTACTAACCGACGAATTAACATCTGACACCTGGAGCCGATTGGCCTTGCTGCGGAGGCGCACGCAATGACCGAAAAGCTACTCGATGGTGCCCAGCAAGGTGGCACTGATCACCGGCTCGAGCCGCGAGACTGACCAAGCGCGCGCGGGCTGGCGCGCGGGTCGTGGTGCACGGAAGCATTTCCAAAGTACTCGCCGCCTCTGGGCCGACGATCGCAGTGCACGCCGACGTAATGACGGTGAAGCTCGAACGTGGTAGACGCCGCAGCCGTGGCAGCGAGGGTCGCAGAATTCGATGCCATCTGGGGCGTGTCTGAGATTCTCGTGAACAGTGCAGGAGTTCCGCGCCGGAACTCCTGCACTAACTTCGAGCTTGAGGCCTGGAACGATATGCTGGCGTCGAATCTAACAAGGGCTTTCTTGTCGCGTAAGTAGTCGCTTGCGGCGTGGTCAAGCTCGGCATCGGCAAGATCGGCAAGAGCGGCAAGATCGCGCTTGTGCAAATTACGCTCGCGTACGTGGCCATTGCTCCCGACACAGCAACGAACGCAGCGATCGCAATGTCAACTGGGGGCATGTTCGTCGGCCCCTCGCGAAGCTGCACCCTGCTGAACGCCCTTATGCTGAATTTTCGACACCGTGTTGAACAATGCCCTCGTCGCCGAGCAGGAATTCACCCTGTAAATCGCCCCAGGCTCTACGTGAGCGGGCCGTGAGGCTCGTGCTCGAAACCAGGGCGCAGGATGCAGACCTGTCGTTCAGCCGGGCGGTGATTCGAGTCGGTTAGAGAGTCGGCCTCAGCGCTGACACGTTGCGTGAGTGGTCGCGTCAGGCAGCGATCAATTCGGGACAGCGGCCCGGGAGGACGACCAGCGAGGCGCAGACTCTTGGGGGTCCGCGTCACCTCACCGCTCGGCGACCTAACCAGCTTTGGTTCGTGGATTTCACGCATGTTCCGACCTGGTCGGGGATGGAATTCACCGCATTCGTCACCGACGTGCACTCCCGCAGAATCGCCGGCTGGCGGGCCACGAAACGGATGCCCACCGAACTGCCATTGGATGCCCTGCAAATAGCACCCTGGGTTCGCGATCAGGCAGTCAATACACTGCAATTCGCTATGTCGATCGACTCGCTGTCGTTGGCGCTCTGGCCTCTATCGGCACCGTCGGTGATTGCCACATCAAAGCGATGGCCGAGGCCGCCGTAGGGCTCTGCAAGAACGAATGCGCCAGAATCGATGGCCCGTTCAAGGCCATCGACGAGCTGGAGCTTCTGACGCTGGACTGGATCCATCGGATCATTGAACACTACCTGCACTCCTCGATCAAATGTCTGACCCCGATCGAGATCGAACAGCACTACCGTGAGAGGCACCCCCAGCAACAACCGATACTGGCAGAACTCTCCTCCGCTAAACCCGGGATGATTCATTACGAGGGAGCTCGAGTTGACCGGGTCCTTCGATAGACGGGCTCGTTGCGGTGGGATTGCGACTCAAAGGGATCTCGTCGGGCTGACCGCCCTCACGGTCCGATGCAGTTTCCCCTTTTTGCATGGGAGGGGCTCAACGCCCGGTGGCTGGTCGGCACGGCCGACGCATGGATCACGCTGCCGTCAACGGGGTCGCCTTAGGTGACCACGTGGCTGAGAAACTCAACCTCGCCGAGATCGTCGTAGTTGAAGGCGCGAAATGCCGTGCGGCTGCCGGAGCCTGCAACGAGGTGGGTACCATGATGGGCTACCTGCGGCGGGTTGCGGCATAGTCGACACCGGTTTGGTCAGTGCCCACGTCGGTGGCGACCGCGCGGGGACCACGCGCCCGCGAGAGGCCTTGAGCCGACGCACCCTCGCGGCCTGCGCGGCGTCCCCGTCCCCTGCTGCGATGGCGCGAGCCGGGCCAGCGTGCCCTGAAGGCGTTCGCGAAATTGCGCAACCTCATCCGCTCCCCACCCCAGGGCTCGATCAAGTAGCTGAGCTGGTAGAGGTCGTCGAGTTGCTTGCGATGGAGCGGCGAGGTCGCTCCATCGGAGCGTGGCGACTCCTGTGCCACCAGCCCGTCTGACTCAAGACAGGCCATCGCCTCACGAACTGTGGTCTGTGACACCCCTGTGGCCCCGCACGAGATCGTCGGTATCAGAGCGTTCACCCGGAGAGATGACCTGGATCACGATCCTCGCCCACATAATCTTGCGGCACTTATCAGCAAGCAAGGACTGGTTGGGGCGTGCAGCGCCGCTGGAATTCGTCGCACATGGGGCTTGGAAAGAGATGATGCGAGTCACAAGTTGGCATCAATTGGATAGGAAACACGATAATGCCGTTTGCGTTGATGGTCCTCATGCCCCAATATGATAGGAAACTCCTATAAGGTATATGAAAGGGAACCAATGATGTCCACTAACCGACAGCGAAGAACAGCCCTCGTCGGCGCAGCAATCGCCGTGATAGCCCTCCTTGCGGGCTGCTCCGCCCCGACCACCAACGACGGTGGTAGTCCGGATGCCGGCAATGCGGCCGACTTCAGCAGCACCAAGCTCGCACTCATTCCTGGCGGCGCACACCCCTATTTCCAGCCATGGGTTCCGGGGGGAGACGCTGCTGTAGCGGATTTCGGCATTGGCGGAGTTACCTTCAACGAAACCGGTGAGTGGGACCAGACAAAGCAGAATGCCGCTATCGACGCTCTTGCCGCCCAGGGCTACAATGCCTTCGGTATCTTCGGGGTCAGCCCAACTGACATCAACACGACGTTCGCGAAGCTGAAGGCCAATGGATTCGCGGTCGCATCTCTTGCTTCATGTCCCGCCGGAGACGTCAACGAGGCTGCATTCTGCCTCAGCACCGACACCGGTGAAGCGGCGTACCTCGCCGCAGTTGCGGCGATTGAGCAGATGGGTGGCAAGGGAAACCTGGTGCACCTCACCGGCAATGCGGTGGACTCCAACACCCAGCGACGCATAGAGGGTGTGCAGCGGGCGATAGACGAGACGGATGGCGCAGTACGCCTCCTCACGACGGTAACGGACATCGACACCGACCTGCAGTCGGCGCAGCGGGCGGTCTCCGACCTCCTTGCCGCGCAGGGCTCAGAGATTCAGGGAATCGTCACAACTGCATATAACCCCGCCGTCGCAGCCACCGAAGGCGTCACCTCGACGGGGCTGGACATTAAGGTCATTGCGATTGATGACGATAAGTTGATCCTGAGCGCGATTAGGGACGGATCCATCTCCGGTACCGTGGTGCAGAACCCGTGGGGCCAAGCGTATGTTGGCAGCTACGCTCTCGGCGCTCTGAACTCAGGCTGTGAAATGAAGAAGCCCGGCCTGTACGTCGACTCCGGTTCGTTCCTTGTCACGAAGGACAACATCGACTCGTATGACGGTGAGCGCAAGGCGAAGTCGATGCAGCTTCTCGACTCGTTCAAGAACGAGTATCTGAACTGTAGCTAGCCCCAGTGCCCCGAACAGTTCGGTTGGGTGTGAACACCGCCCAACCGAACTGTTTTCTCATGAATCTTCCAAGGAGACGCAGATGAGTGTCGTCAGTAGTGCCGAAGCGCTCTTCGCGGACGATCGTGCAGAAACGGCCCCAACTGACGCGGTGCGGGATTCCACCCAACAGATGGCCACTTTCGTTCGACCCACCACGGACGGCGGGATTACGGGCTTTGGATGCAGCGATACCCTCGGGAACGGGGAAACTTGGGTTCTGGCCCTTCTGCGCGACCACCTCCATCCACAACTTCGCGGGAAAAATTCACTCTGGATAAAAGCCCTGTGGCACCTGATTTACCACTCGACGTGCGCGATCGCTACGGGTGCGATCACCTCATTAGCTGTCGCGTCGATCAACACTGCTCCTCGGGATTTGCGGCTAAAACGAAACGGTAAATTCCTTTTGGATAGCGCCGGAAGTCGCGGTGTGAAGGTTCCTCTCGATTTCTCACGCGTTGGCGGCATTACGCCGTGGCTCACAGTGGCGCATCTAGCCGAGGCGTGCGAGGTTTCGGTATACACGCACTGCCGGACGGAGCTCGATGTGAGTCTCGCCTGCGCCGTGCCCAACGGACACTTCGTCGGGCGAATGCCACCATTGCGGACGATTACAAAGATACAAAAGAAGATAAGGAACGATACGGCGATGGCGTCTAGAACATTCGGACTCGGTATCTATGGGGATCTCGAAGCGATAGATCGGGTGCGGGTCGCGTGAGCGGCGTGGATAGGCGTGTGGGGGGCGATTGGCAGCACTCGCTACGCAAATTGGGTTCCAGCCAGCAGGTCATCCTGCTCGGCACGATCATCGCTCTCTTCATTATCTTCAACGCGACGAATAGTGCTTTTTCCAGCGTTGACTTCGTTCTCTTTCCACTGATTCGCGACACCTCCGTCATCGCCATCGTCGGTCTCGCCCAACTCTGCGTGCTCTCACTCGGGCACCTCAACCTGGCGGTTGGGCGTATGGCGGCGGTCGGCGCGATGTCCGCAGGATTCTGCTACGAGGTACTACAGGCACCCCTGTGGCTGGGACTGCTTGCGGGATTGGCCACCGGCGCGTTAATTGGTGCCATTACGGGCTTGATCATTGTGGCGTCAGGGGTGAATTCCTTCGTGGTTACACTCGCGATGGACTTTGCCCTTCTGGGATTTGTCTCCTTCATCTATATGACGTTCACAGATGCTTCCGCCTATACCGTGCAGCCCGAAGGAATGGACCAGCTGCGGCAGGGATCTTTCGCCGATCTCTGCTTCGCCGGGATCTGCGGTCCGCCGGTGATCCCACTCATGATCATTCCCGCTCTCCTTGCCCTGGGGTCTGTCGGCTGCATGTTCAAGTACTCCAGAACAGGGCGTGAACTTCTCGCCACCGGATCGAACCTGAAGGCGGCACAGCTCTCGGGTATACCAGTCGACAGGCGCATTGTTCTCGCCCACACGCTCTCCGGCCTGCTGGCGGGGCTCGGGGGCGTGATGCTCGGATTCGTCAACGGCTCATTTTCCGCCGCAATCGGCGACGAATTCCTGCTGCCATCATTCCTTGCCCCGGTTCTGGGTGGCACTGCGCTGACGGGTGGCGCGGTCGCGGTCTTCGGCACCTTCCTTGGCGCGCTACTGACATTGCTGATCAGGCAAGGGCTCGTCGTGCAGGGAATCGGGCTTGAGGCACTCAACATCACGCTCGGACTAATCCTACTCTTCGCACTGTCGGTGGGACAGATTCGAAAACGAAAGTTCACGATGCGAAAGCGAAGCTTCACAATGCTAAAGCGAAGGGCAATAAGGTGAACCTCCTGAAGCGCTTCAGCGCAACAGACGTGTCGCTCTCCGGGATCTTCATTGCCGGGTTTCTGCTTCTAGCAGTGACGTCGGGCGGGACACTGCTCACCGGGCAGTCGCTCCAAAGCTTTTTCACCTACCTGGCGATCCCCATCTTAATTGGACTTGCCCAGATGGTGGTGCTTTCGATCGGGCAGATGAACTTGGCTGTCGGAGCGATGGGCGGGGCTGCGACAGCAATAATGGCCGTGGCTATGACGGAAGGCGGTTTGCCGATCTGGTTGGCACTGCTGGTCGGCTTCCTGTCGGCAACCGCGATGGGTGCTGTAAATGGTGCCCTCGTCGTGATGACCAACCTCAACGGTTTCATCATCACTCTTGGCACAATGACGATCCTCCTCGGGGTGCAGTACTCGCTTGTGCGCAGCTTCACGATCGACTCGTACTCTGAGGCTCTCAAAGGCTTTGGCAGGCTGGGACTGGGGCCGATTCCCTATATCTTCCTCATCGCAATTCTGACAGCGGCAGTGCTCGCGTTCTTCTTCACTCGGTCCGCGCCTGGTCGCCGAATCCTCGCCACCGGAGGCAATGACGCTGCCGCCCGGCTTTCGGGAATATCCAATAAGCGCTCAGTCTTTCTCGCGCATACCATCTCGGGAATGCTGCTCGGAGTCGCCGCGATCGTCACAATCAGCTCCTTGGGGGGCATCAACCGATCGATTGGCGGTGACTGGCTTCTCCTCAGCTTTGCCGCACCGATTATTGGCGGCGTGTTGATGAGTGGCGGAACCGTGGCGATCTACGGAACGGTCATGGCTGCTGGCGTTATCCGGCTGGTAGACATCGCGAGGGCAGAATACTCTCTCGATCCCAGCGTTGTCAGCTTCACTATTGGCATTGTCGTGCTCTCCACGGTGACACTGAGCGAATGGCGCAGGCGACGTAGCGAAGTGCTTCGGCAGGGTAGAAAGGTCTTGGAATGAATGACGCACTTGTCGCAACCGGGCTCAGCAAGAGCTTCCCGGGGGTAAAGGCCCTTGAGGGTGTCAATCTGACGCTCAGGCCGGGAACCGTGCACGCGCTCCTAGGAGAGAACGGCGCTGGAAAGTCGACACTCATCAAGGTGATCACCGGCGTTCACGCGGCGAACGAGGGGGTGCTTGCCCTCAATGGTGAGCCCCGAACATTCGCTTCTCCGGTGGATGCAACGCGAGCGGGTGTTGGTGTGGTGCACCAGGAGAGAAACCTCATTCCTGATTTCTCGGTCGAGGAGAACATCACCCTGCAGGACCCTCCACGCAAAAACGGGATCATTGACCGGGCGAAGCGCACGGAACAGGCCGCCGCAGCTCTGAAGTCGATCGGCGTTGACCTCGACCTCAAGGCGAAGGTTCAGACGCTTTCCGTCGCTCAGATGCAACTCGTCGAGATAGCAAAGGCACTCGTCACGAAGACGAAGGTGCTGCTACTCGATGAGCCGACAGCGTCAATATCCGGTAGCGAGGCCGACAAGCTTTTCGAGGTTGTGCGTGTGCTGCGCGATTCCGGCACAGCAATACTTTTCGTGAGCCACAAGCTCGAGGAAGTGTTTGAGATCTGCGACACCGTCACGGTGCTGCGCGACGGCGTGAGCGTGCTCGAGTCAGCCGATCTTGCCAAGTACTCGCGTTCGCAAATCGTGGAACTGATGGTAGGTCGCCAACTGGCCGCACTCGCTACACGGCTGAGAACGGTGGACCGGACTTCCGTGCCCGCCCTGGAGCTTATTAGTCTTAACACTTCTCTCGGACACAAGAACGTGAGCCTCGATGTGCACCGTGGCGAGATTCTCGGCTTGTACGGGTTGGTCGGCGCGGGGCGCAGCGAGTTGGCGCGCACCGTGCTCGGGCTGCATTCCGTGCTGAGCGGCGAAGTGCGGGTGAACGGGCGTGCAGTTAAAATTCGTGGCGTGGGGGAGGCTCTCAATTCCTTCCGGATCGGTTACGTCACCGAAAACCGGAAGGAAGAAGGTGTCTTCCTAGATTTCACGGTCACCCGCAATATCGCAGTGACTGTATGGCGGCGCATCGCCAATCGATTCGGTATGGTTCGAAGATCTGGAGAAGAGTCTGTCGCAGCTAAGTTCATCGACAGCCTCGGCATCAAGGTGTCCGGCCCTGACCAGCTGGCAGGCAATCTCTCGGGCGGCAACCAACAGAAGGTAAGCCTGGCGAAGTGGCTGGCGGCCGAGACCGAGATCCTCATCATCGACGAACCGACGGTCGGAGTTGACGTTCGAACAAAGGCCGCCTTTCACGAGCTGATCCTCGACCTCGCAGACCAGGGACTCGCGATCCTGCTGATCTCGAGCGATCTCCCCGAAATCGTCAATCTCGCCGACAATATCCTGGTGATGAATGGCTACATGGTGCTGGGTGAACTTGAGAACACGAAGAACTATCCGACGATCTCTCGTCAGGTTATGGGCATGATCCACGACGTGTCCGTTGGGAACTGAATAAGCATTCGACAATGCGCGGGACGTTTGTACTGCTGGGCGTCTGTAATTCCGCTGCTCAGTCGAGCGGCGCAAGCTCGTCGAGGCCGCACGCCGCGAATAGCGCATTCAGCTGCACGACAGTGGAGCTGCTTAGCGTCACTCGCTTGCTATTCGCTTTGTGATTGCCGTACTCGATGTCCCCTGGCGCGAGGATCCTTTCACCGTTTCCACGGGCGCTCCGAACGGCCTCCTGCAGCTCCGCAACCCTGTCTTCCGTGTGCTTTCGGTTGGTGAAAAAGGACGTATCGATGCCGATGATGAAGTGTCCCGTGTTCATCCGCGATGATGGGTTCGACCAGATGTCCTCCGTCTGGTGGGCAAAATACGAGGTGCCGAGTGTCGCGGCAAAGGCCTCCAACAGCACGGAAACCGCCGAACCTTTATGCCCACCGAAGGCGAGGAGGGATCCCGAGATAGCCGCCGCGGGATCGTTTGTTGGCTGCCCGTCCTGATCGATGGCCCAACCGTCCGGAATCTGTTGTCCCTCATTGCGTGCCGCCAGCACCTTGCCATACGCGCCTGCGCTTGTCGCCAGGTCGGCAGTGAGCGGATGAGGGCCAGAGCTCGGTAGGGCAAGGGTGAGCGGGTTGGTTCCGAGTACGGATTGGGTTCCGCCGAATGGAGTTACCGTCGGTCCGGTGGTCGAGGTAATGAAGGCGATCATTCCCGCCGCTACAAGCTGATCGGACCAAAACGCGCCGGCGCCGTAGTGGCTGCTGTTCTGCACCGCCACCGCAGCAATCCCGAACCGAGTAGCTCGTTCCTTCACCCGGTCGACGGCGGCCTGCATAGCCACCTGTCCAAGCCCGCAGTCGGCATCGAGGACGGCGACCGCTTCATGTTCACGATGCCAGCGCAGGTTGGGGCGCGGCTTAATGCCACCCTTTTGGATGGCGCTCACGTAGAGAGGGAGGCGGAGTAGTCCGTGCGAGTAGATACCTCGCTGGTCTGCCACTACCAGCGATCGTGCGGTCAGCCTGGCATCGGCAGGGGGGGTGCCCACGTGTTCGAGCGCCTCGGCGGATCGCTCGCTGAGCGCTGCAAGATCGAATGAGTGGCCGCTTGAAGGCACAGTTGGCTCCCGAAGGTCGATAAGCGCGAAAGGAAAGTTAGTTTCCTATAGTATAGGAGTCACAGCCTTGGTGGGTCGGTGGCTGCGATAGCGCGGCATTGGGAAAGGCTCGATAAGTTGAAATGAAGATCGATACGCATCATCATCTTTGGGACCTGTCAATTCGTCCACAAGCGTGGATGACCGACGACATGAAATCCCGGATCGAGGGCCCATACGATATGCAGGCATGGGAATCTGTGGCCAATCCCGAAGGCATCCATCATTCGATTGCAGTACAGACAGTTCCGCTAGCGATCGAGACTCCCGAACTGCTCGCTGTGGGCCAGCACTCCGCGTCTCTCGCTGGCGTTGTCGGCTGGCTGGACGTAAAAGACCCTGAATTCCGTGACAATCTCGATACCCTTATGTCGCTTCCGGGCGCCAATAAATTGGTGGGCATACGCGAGTTGGCCGAGTACCACCCGGACGCCGAGTGGTTGGCAAGCCCGACTATGAATGACGCTGCAGAGGCCCTGGGTGTCGCCAATCTCACGCTTGACCTTCTGGTGCTGCCGCACCAAATTCCGGCGGCAATGAGCCTCGCGGAGTCGCATCCTGACGTCAGGTTCGTGCTCGACCACTTAGCAAAGCCATCCCTGGCGGCTGATGCCCTTGAGAGGTGGGCGCGCTATCTGGGAGCCCTCGCTCGACTCGATAATGTGGCGTGCAAAATGTCCGGCTATGCAACGTTCGACCTCCCAGGGACGCCGAGCTACCCGAAGCTCAAGCCAGCGGTCGATATCGTGCTCGACGCATTCGGTCCACAGCGAATAATGTTCGGCAGCGATTGGCCTGTCGCCGAGCTCGGCGCGTCATATGCCACCGTGATGCAGATCGCCCATGAGTTCGCGGCCAGCCTAAGTGCCGCCGAGCAAAACCGATTTTGGTCGGGAACCGCTTTAGAGTGGTACCCGAACGTCGTAATTCTGGGAGCGCTCTGATGAGCCTCCGCAGTGCCGACTGGTTCGGAGCTGAAGATCGCAACGGGTTCATCCACCGCTCTTGGATGCGAAACCAGGGGTTTGCCGAGGACGTTCTCGACGGCCGACCCGTCATCGGTATTGCGACAACCTGGTCAGAATTGACGCCCTGCAATGCACATCTCGACGAGGTGGCGGAGGCGGTGAAGCGTGGTGTTTGGGAGCGAGGCGGCCTGCCGCTTGTCTTCCCAACAATGAGTCTCGGTGAGCCGCTCATGCGACCCACGACAATGCTCTACCGCAATTTGCTCGCGATGGAACTCGAGGAGCTCATCCGAGCGAACCCGCTGGATGGCGTCGTGTTGCTGTCTGGCTGCGATAAGACCACGCCAGGGATGCTCATGGCCGCTGCGAGCGTCGACCTTCCGACGATCATGATCACAGGCGGACCGATGCTGAGTGGCAAGTTCCAAGGCAAGGACATCGGCTCCGGCACGGACATTTGGCGCTTCACCGAAGAGTACCGAGCGGGAACGATGTCGGCGGCAGACTTATCCGAAGCCGAGTTTTGCATGGCCAGGAGCAAAGGCCACTGTATGACGATGGGCACGGCATCTACGATGGCAGCGCTCACTGAGGCGCTCGGCGTGCAACTGCCAGGGATGTCGGCCCTGCCTGCAGTGGATTCCCGTCGGTACGCCGCTTGCCAGCGCGTGGGCCGCCGCATTGTGGACATGGTGGGGGAGGACCTCAAAATCTCCCAGATTCTCACGAGGCCCGCATTCGAGAACGCCGTGAAAGTTAATGCAGCGATCGGTGGTTCGACGAATGCCATCGTGCACCTTATGGCGCTCGCTGGACGCGCGGGTGTGCCGCTCGATCTGGCTGAATTCAATTCACTACCAGCCGAGATTCCGCTACTCGTAAACCTAAAGCCCTCTGGGAAATACCTGATGGAAGATTTCGCCTACGCGGGCGGCGTACCGGCAGTGATGAAGAATCTGCTCGGCCACCTCAACGGCGATGCACTCACCGTGACCGGCAGGTCGACCAGAGAGAATGTCGAACCTGCCGAGTGCTGGAATGACGATGTGATCTTTCCCGTGGGAGCACCGGTTATGCCAGCCGGGAACGGCACGGTGGTGCTCTATGGCAACCTCGCACCATCCGGAGCAGTGCTCAAGCTCTCGGCGGCCTCGCCGGCCCTGCTGCAGCACACCGGTCGAGCGCTTGTCTTCGACAGGATGGAGGACTATGTCGCTGTCGCGGACGACCCAAGTATGGATGTCACGCCAGACGACATCATTGTCGTGCGTGGAGGCGGTCCCGTGGGATACCCGGGCTTCCCGGAGATCGGTAACACGCCGCTTCCCCGCAAGTTGCTAGAGCAAGGCATCACTGACATGGTGAGAATTTCGGATGCGCGCATGAGCGGAACCGGTTACGGCACCTGCATCCTGCATGTCTCGCCCGAATCAGCAGTCGGTGGTCCGCTCGCGTACGTGCGGACGGGCGACCGTATTACGCTCGACACCGCGGCACGTCGTCTGGACGTGCTCATATCGAACGAGGAGCTGGAAGCGCGCGAAGCTGCCGACCCGATTGTCCGCCCGGCCGCGGAACGCGGATGGGTCAAGCTGTACCGCGAACATGTCATGCAAGCGAACGAGGGGGCCGACCTCGACTTCCTGGTTGGGTCAAGCGGCAGCGAGCCGGGCCGACACTCGCATTAGTGCTTTATGACGTTGGCGTCGCCCCGCATGGTGACGTCCCGCTGAGTGGTGTCTCTTTCCAATAATTCGTCGTCATCGCTCTGGGAGATGAGTGGTTGGGCGAGATGGAACGCCGCGTCCTGGTGACTGCTACTCGAAGTGCCTGCGGTTGCTCAGCACGCGAATGCCTGCTCTTTTTGGAGGCGAGCGGAATCAGATCGCGGGAAGCAGCAAAGGGCGCCACCGTGTTCGGATATCTGGAATCGTTGCTGGACCGGCGGGCGCCATCGGCAACGTGGATGGTGGCGATGATTTTCCTGGGTTCCTCACCTTCACGCAGCCGCAGAATTTATTCGATGCGCTGATGATGGCACGCGTCCGGCGTTGTCATCGGGTGGCTCCCGCTCTGGCCAACGGGGACGGGCAATTGGTCATGCGGGCCTGCATCTGCGGAACGGTTCTTGCCGGGGATGCGGCGCTTCACGGGCCTCGTATCTGAATCAATTAATCGACACCGCGCCGACCGTGCTCTCGTCAATCTCGACCGGGCGACCGTCGAGGGCTCATCACGTGTACATGGCAGGCGGTCGTATTCTTCGCCCTGATGCACTCCTGCGGGCTGCGCATCGGCGAAGTCCGCCACCTCACCCCGCAGAATGTTCACCTGGACGACAATGTGAGCGAGGTGGCAAAACCAGAGCGCCAGAGCTCAACAAACAGGGCATCCCGTTGCCGATCATCATGCAACTCCTGGGCCGTTCCGTGGAAACAAGCGGCATCGGCACGGTTTCTCGGTATAACGTCATCCTCGGCATAATCGGAGTGGAAAGCAGAGATCGATGACGGTCGCCTGGGAGAGCCCTCCGGAGCCGGTGCGCAGATAGGTTACGTCCCCGCAGAACCGGGTTCCCGAGACGGTTGAAGTGAAGTCGAGCATCCCCTCCTGATCGAGCGTGTGGCTCTGGATGTGCTCGGTTCGGGCGTCCGGGTTAACGGTCGTAGTCGTCTTCCAAGCCCGTGTTCGCACGGCGCGGAGGCCGTGATTGTGTGGATAGACACGCCCGTGCCATCGGCGATGATGACGCCTTGCTGGCAGAGGATCTTGGTGCTGTGGTCCCGGCCGGCTCTGCCCTTCCCACGCGCGTAGACGCGCACAACGTGAGCATTGAGCTCGTCGTGGCGAACCTGGGTCGGCATTGGCACGTTCGGGCGCAACCAGCGGTAGATCGAGGCCCGGGAGGCCTTCAATTTCTGACACATCCAGTCAATGGGGAAGGGGCCATCTCCGTCACGATGAACACGAGACAGTGGTTCATCGTTGCTTCGAGGCGAAGAAGGCGCTGTCTCTTCCAAGGAGATCGATCTCCCTTTTCAGCTGAGCATCCCCTCGACGATCCCGATCTCGGGTGCAACTTGAGCACTCGGCCGACCCTACCTCTGTCTCAGTTCACTAATACGGCCACACGGGCCTCCCAAAGACCCACTGGCCGTAGTCACCTTGACAAATTCCGCACACCTCATACAGACTGTGCTTTATAATATCCTATACGATATAAAGGATTCTCAATCTTGAATAATTTGCCGTCTGCCTACAAACGGAACCTCTACGGCGACAGGAGCCCTTTTACCAGTCACGTGTGCGCACGGACGCCATACTCTGCTGGAAGTAAGCGCCCTTCGCCTCCTTTCGGAGTAGTGCTGAGCCAGATGGTGTCAAACCGCTACGTTGCAGTTTGGCGGCGGGGGTTGGGCGTTGCACTATTTAAAGGCCGTCAACAGCGAACACGCCCAGCTCAATTCGAAGTGTGAGTGAGGGGGCCTCATTTAGAGCCGAGTGGCCAGCATCGTTATGCGGGCAACGTGAGCGAAACCCGAACCTGGCGCAACTAACGAGGTATGGCGCCGTCAGCAAAAACCACAAATGGAGAAGTAATACTCATGATCCAGCTAAGCGAATTTCTTGCCCCGCGCCCTGAACCAATGTGGACATTGATCAAACAGGCCGGTGTGAATAACGTCATCGCCACCCTCAATGGGGGCGAGCAGGACCAGCGCATGTTCGCGTCCGTCGGCAAGAACGGTTTTGGACTCGATGAATCGGGTCTCGTCCCGTGGAGTGAGGCAGCCCTCAAGCGGGACATGAATATCTTTGCCGACCATGGCATGAAAGTGATCGGCCTCGAGGACACAGCTCCGATGGACAAGGTGCGCCTCGGACTTCCTGGGCGTGACGAACAAATCGAGAACATCATCACTCAAATCAAAGCGATGGGAAATCTAGGGCTGCCAACACTTTGCTACAACTGGATGGCACTCACCAGCTGGGCGCGAACGGACACCGACGTGGTCATACGCGGAGGGGCGCTCGTTACAGGATTCCGCCTGAGTGACAGCAAGGATATGCCGCCGCTCGTGGAGCCTGGGGAAGTCACCGACGAGCAGATGTGGGACGCTCTGCAGTACTTCCTTGATGCGGTAGTGCCCGTCGCCGAGGAAGCAGGTGTGCGTCTGGGAATGCACCCGAACGACCCGCCCTACCCGATCATCCGAAACCTTCCTCGATTGATGCGCTCCGCCGAGGCGTTCCGACGCTTACGCGCGATGCGCCCCTCGCCCAGCAATGCGATTACTTTTTGTCAGGGCAACTTCGCGCTCATGGGCGACGAAGACCTGCCCACTCTCATTCGCGAGTTCGGCGTTGACGGTATCGCGTTTGTACACTTCCGCGACGTGATCGGCACGGCAACCGATTTCCGCGAGACATTCCACGACGAAGGAAAGACCGACCTTCCAGAATGCATGCGTGCGTACGCTGAAATCGGATTCGCAGGTCCAATGCGTCCTGACCACGTGCCGACAATGCACGGTGAGACTAACGCGCGTCCGGGGTATGAAACGCTCGGCCGTCTTTTCGCAATCGGCTACATTCGCGGGGTCGAGCAGGCGGCCTTTGGGCGACCCGCCGTCACGTAACCGCCCAGCTACCACAACACGCCTGCACCCTCGATTCTCACCATAGCGAGACCATGGCAACAATTGCGGGCTGCATGCAATTACGTGATTTACCGGATCCGGGTGAGAGTGTCGTCGCGGACGAGGACGGCCACTGCGTGATTGGAGAGACCAATCAAAACCTGTTCCGAAGAGTGGCTATCCATCTAATTGCCGCGAACACGCGTCCTCGCCCGCTCGCCAAGAGCGCTTCGCGGGGTCTCCCGCGAGGGTTCTGGGGAGGTCGGTGGCGCCGACGGCGGACTTGGAACAATCATCGGCGGTCTATGGATAACGGCGGGATCAGTGTAGGGCGCCGGTGAACCGGCAACTGACGCCTCGATGAGCCGGAAGAACAACAGGGTCTGCCAGTGCGTAAACGGTTAGCTTGGGCGGCCTTGGCAGGTGGGTTAGCCGATCTTCCTGCGGACAATTCTGGAGCTTCAGGCGCGGTTTGCCGGTGAGCCGGCCCGTTTGCGTGTTCTTCGAGAGCCGTTGGCTAGAAGGATACGTACGCCCGCGGTGTCAGCGCCAGATCGGTGGGCTCAAGATCGTCCCTCGCGCAGGGAAGGGCCTTATCGCCACGGCCGCGCTGGTCGCGGTGGCCTTGGCGGTGCGCGGGAATGGCTCGGGCGGGTCAGAATGTCCGTGATCCCCGGACGCCTCCGGAGTCACCTTCTGCGGCTTCGTGGCCGACAACGTCGCCCTCGGGCGCCATCCTGTTCCGACAGCTGGATGGGTTACACCGCAGCTTCCAGGCACGTGAATCCGACATCCGCACACGGTCAAGAACGGGTATGAGAACCCGAGGTCACTAATGTGGACCAAGCCCGCAAAACAGATCCTCGAATCTCTCAACCGGCTTTTACAGCGAACTACCGGCGCAGGACACTGTCGGCGGGAGACGCTGGCGCCGTAACCCCGGGAGAGGTATCACGGGTGAACCCGACACGATGAGCGACGCCCGACACTTTGAGTTGAGTCATGACTGAAGTTATGAGTACTGTCTGCGACATATTTCGGGACAACGCACAATATGATTAGACATTTCCTATCGAATTGGTACCCCGTCGTGACAGACATCATCGCCTTGACTTCAACCCCTACTACTGATGCGATCGCGCCTCCGCGACTCAAGCGTTCCGTACTCGCCGATGAATGCCGCGAACTGATAAAAGCCAGAATCATGAGCCACGTCATCAAGCCGGGCGAGCGAATCAACATTGAGGATCTGGTTCGCGACCTCGGGGTGTCCCAGACACCAATTCGCGAGGCAATGGCGCGGTTGGAATCCGATGGGCTGGTAGCAAAAGAGCCTCTGCGCGGCTATCGCACAACGGCACCACTCAACCGCAAACAGGTGGACGAGCTGTACCAGTTTCGGCGCCTGATTGAGCCCTGGGCGGCACGCGTGGCTGCTGAGCGCATAACCGAAACGAACACGAAGGCCATAATGGAGGAGTTGGCCGCTTGCCCTGAGGCCCCGCCGGAAGACAGCTACTCGATCTCCAAATCATTCTCAGACCACGATTCCCGTTTCCATACGCTGATCCTCTCCTTTTGCGAGAACCGTATGATCATCGACGCGTTCGAGCGAAGTCACATCCATCTACACCTCTTCAGGCTCCACTACTCCTCCGCCAGCGGCACGCACGCAATCGAGGAGCACAATGCGCTCGCCCGGGCAATTGCTTCGGGAGATGCGGATGCCGCAGAAGCCGCGATGCTGAGGCACCTTGAGGCGTCTCGCGAGCGCATCAGTCCCGGCGTTCACGAGCTAGACAGCGCAGAGGCCGTAAATCCCGGTCCGTGAGCGACCTTGTGTCGGGACGCTCGCACTACACGTTCCTGCGCAAAAACGGCCGCCCCTTGCGTATCGGGTTGGATGAAACACCCGCCTCAGAGCGAATTTACCGTCTGATGTAGGGCAAGACTCAGGAATGCCCCGATCATCTCGGACCCGTCCTCCCCAACTTCAATTCTTCGCCACGACCCTTTCCAGCCGAAATGGGCCATATGGCGGCTCAACCAGACGCGCAAAGATTCGATCCCTGAAGTGTTCTCAGACGGCCTCAACCAAATCGCCGCCTTCATCGACCTGATAGTCAGAACATTGCTCGAACGGAATTCGAACACGGCGGCGGCCCAGCGGAAATGATTACCGAGGTCCCCTCCATAACCCCGCGCTCAGACACCAATTGTTTGGCGGGGTCTCGGCCACCTCCGCGTAGTTCCGAGGAGACGACCTTCGATCACGGATCAATTGGCCGGGAGTTCACATCCCCCTGGCGCACCAATTAATTTCAGCCGAATGAGCTTCAAAACCCCTGTTCAGCTGCCGGTGTTCGGTCTCCGGTGCGCGACTCGCGGGGTGTCGGCGCTCGCGGGTCCTCGGCGGTGACAAGAACTGGCGCCGACCAACGCGCACTCGACCGTCACTACCTGGACGCTACGTACAAGCGCGGAAGAGGCCTACTGCGCCTCTGCATGGTGTCGTTGTCATCCAACAACTCCGCCGCCCAGCAACGGCGAGAAAGCGAAAACGCCATAGCCCAGAAGACTCTTATCACTGGAGGGATCGTCTATTTTGTTGACCACGAAATCGGCATCCTGCCCGAAGGAGACGTCATCGTTGACGGCGATACCATCGTCGATATCGGCTTGAATCTCGCCGACCTGGGCGCCGAGATCATCAACGCTCGAGGGATGGTTGTTACGCCCGGTGTGGTCGACAGCCATCGCCACACTTGGCAGACCGTCCTGCGCCAGGTCGGCTCCCACTGGACTCCCAACGATCACATCGCCCTGACGATCGGTTCCCTCGCTCCAACATTCCGCGCAGTGGATATTCGCACCGGTAACCTCCTCGGAGCTCTGAGGGCTATCGACTCGGGTTTCATCATCCTCATGGACTGGTCACACATCGCCAATTCTCCTGATCTCGCCGATGCTGCGCTTCACGGGCTGCGCGCGTCTCGAATTCGAGCAGCGTATGGATATGGATTTCCGACTATTCCCGCCGCGTTGCTGCGACCCACTTCCCTGATCCCAACGGCCGCTCCACACTCGCGCTTGCCAGTTCGGGTCCAGAGTTCGAGTCGTTCACTCAAGCGGCGGCGCACCTTGCATTGGCGCGAGAGGTGGCGGTAATGACTTCGATCCATGTGGGCGTCGGGATGCGTGCGGGCTGTGTCGTGGATGGACGAGAGTGATCTTCTCGGTGACGACCTGATCTATCATCCATGGAAATATGCTCACGGACGACGAGTTGACCGCTATTGCCCGCAGCGGCGGCCACATCTCGGTATCCCCCAGAATCGAGATGCAGGTGGGCTCGCTCACCGTCGGCAAGAAAGCCGACATCATTGTCCTCCGCCCGGACTACACAGAACTCGCTGTCGCCAACGACATCGCGGGGGCGACGTAACAGCTCTCCTCCGCCGAAGTCGCCGAGATCTCGTTTGTCGTGTTCAGCTCCAGAAGGAAAAGTGGATGCATCGAACGGCGCCTGGTCGTCAGTCGCACCCGTGAACTTAACGCGAATGGTGGATCCAGGCCAGACGGGACGAGAACGGTTCAGAAGCGTTCCGATAGTAGTTTCTAGTAGGTGCGAACCATGAGTTCGCGGGCGACCTCCGAGAGCGGTCGATCCACGTCGTCGCCGAACAGCTCAAGCGCCAACACCACGTGACGACGCATTGCGCTTTCAGCACCGTCCGGGTCGTGGGCCTCGATGCAGTCGACGATCTCTTCATGGAGGGGGTCACCGATTTCTCGGACGATTGAGTCGCTGTGGCTTCGATACATGAGGTCTGCAACAAAGGTGGACATGGCGCCAAACATGAGTGTCAGCACCGGGTTCCCAGAACTGTCTGCGATGCGCTGATGAAATTCAAGGTCGGTCCGCACTCGGCTGGCGAGAGTTGTGGCGGACGTGTGCAACTCGAGCAGTTCACGAAGATGGTGGATGTCGTCAGGGTTCGCTTTCAGCGCTGCTCCCCGTGCTGCGGCACACTCGATGAGTTCCCGTGCCTGCACCAGGTTGCGCGACGTGACGCCAGCGTTCGTCGCTATCCGCACGACCGGCTGAGATAAGTCAGTTGCTTGGGGCGCCCTCACGAATGAGCCGCGGCCGGGGTAAATCGCAATAAAGCCTCGCTCAGCAAGGCCACTGAGTGCCTCGCGAACGACCGTCCGGCTCACTCGGTACGACATACCGAGCTCCCGTTCAGAGGGAAGTTTCTGACCGGGCTGCAGAACGCCGCTCACTAACTGCATTTCAAGATCTTTGCTCAACTCTGCGCGCGTTCCGACGAGGGTTGGTCCCCTACCTATGGCAGAAATCTTCGGATCCCCTCACTGCCCAGCAGAACGTGTCATATGCGATACCAGCGCGTCGCCGGTTGCCCTCAGGATAGACCAGCAGGTCGCGCGGCTGGCTATTCCGGTGCGCCGAGCGTGCAACCGGCATCAACGAGCAGGATGCTTCCCGTCATCGTCCTCGCCTTGGGTGACGCGAGAAAGGACACCGCGTTGGCTATGTCGTGAGCTTCTTGCGGTGAGCCGAGCGGAATCGATCGAGAAGCTCTCGCCGCATACTGTGGTTCATTCTCCAACTGGTTGCGCGCCAATCCTGCTCGCACAATGCCAGGAGCGACGGACACTGCGCGAATCTGAAGTGGAGCAAGCTCGAGGGCGATTTGGCGCATGAGTTGATCGACTGCTGCCTTTGAAGCGGAGTAGGCAGCAATTTCTGGCCACGGGCGAGTCGCGACCCACGAACTCATGAAGATGACCAGTCCTGGCTCGCCGTTAGCCACCATCTTGCGCGTTGAGCTCTGGGCAGTGAAGAAGGCGCCAGTCAGGTTGATTCCGATTTGGCGCATCCATGCCTCCTCACTGATGGACAGGAACGGGCTCGAGTGCACCACGCCCGCATTCACTACAGCGACATCGAGCCGCGGCAGGGAAGAGACCAGGTGCTCGAGTGCTTGGGCATTCTGCACGTCACACTGCGTGTATGTCAGCGACTCCGGCGAGACTCCTTCTGCCTCCGCAACCGCCGCGCAGCGTGCTGCGCCCATCTCGGAGGGCGCCAGGTCCAGGATCTGACAGTCAAAGCCGTCGCGCACCAAAGTGATCGCAACCGCCTGTCCGATATCGCCAAGTCCACCGGTGATGAGAGCAACCGGCCTGCCGATCGGTGGCGTTGCCCTCTCCGACTCCTCCATCATTACTCTCCTTTGAGTCTTGGGGTCGCCTCGTATTTGTCTCTTGACAAATCTCGGCTGCCTGCGATGATCATACATGTCATACCAGTTCGACAAGGAGTTGCAATGGAGCACACACTCGCACTAGCGCGCCGCCGATTGCAGTCCCCTTCGGGCGAGGTCTGACCGGTTGCCCTCGGTACATGTCTTCTGGACGAGTCCGAAGTTGTGGGATCGCATTCCGTTTGCGATAAGCACCCCATCGGAATTTCCACTAGCGAGGGCTACCAGTCAAGCGCACCAACAACACGGCTAATGGAGGCCACAATGAAGAAAAGAGCAGTTGTATCCCTGGTTGCGGGCCTGGCGCTCGTCGCCGGCGTCGCCGGATGTTCGCCTGCGACGGAGGACGCTTCGGAATCGGGCCAGCTCAACATCTGGTACGTGAATCCGCTCACGTCCTATCCCGCGTGGGCGGCTTCGATGCAGAAGTTCGAGGACGAGGCGAAGGATGGCGGCTATATCGCGACCGGAGTTGGTCCTACCAAGCTCGACACAGCGGCGAACGTGAGCCAGATCGAGCAGGCAATTGCCGATGGAGCGGATGGCATCATCTTCTGCAACACTGACCCCACGTCATTCGCTTCGACGATCAAGAAAGCCCAGGATGCCGGAGTCGTGATGGTGACAATCGGGTGCATCGACGAGGTTTCCGACTACTCGGTCGGTACCGACAACGATGCCTTCGGTGCCACCGCTGCAGACACGATTGCTGCGGATGTCGGTGCGGACGCCTCTGTGCTGATCATCTCCACAGACCAGACCACTCCTAACCAGCTTGCCCAGGTCACCGCGTTTAAGGCCGCGATCGCCTCCAAGCACCCTGAGATGAAGGTGGCGGCCTGGGAGTCTGATAACTCGGACACTGCGGTTGCGGCGCAAAAAATCACGGCATCATTGCAAGCAGATCCGTCGATCAGCGCGATCTGGTGCGTGGAGGGACAATGCCCCGGAGGTGTTCCGACCGGCTTGGGTGAAGCAGGAAAGAAGCCCGGCGACGTGTACGTACTGGGTATCGACACCGTGGATACCACCACGGCCGCTCTCAAGGATGGGTGGCTCGGCGCAACACTGAACCAGTGCTGGTTTGACGCGACAAAGCTTGCGACCGACCTGATTAAGGCCAAGGTCAACGGCACTCCGAGCACGCAGCAGTCATGGGGTATCGGCGTCGATCCAGTGACCGCGGCGAAACTCCCCTATAAGGGCTGCCCCGCATCCCTCATCCCCTCGTTGTAGCCCAATAACAAGATCGCGAGCAGTCAGATGACACTCACAAATCACGACACCGATAGGCCGGCAGCAGAGGCATCGTTGCCGGCGCTCAGGATCACCGATGCATGGAAGAGTTTCGGCCATGTCGCGGCGCTTCGAGGGGTGTCTCTGACTGTTCGCGGAGGGGAAGTGCTTGCCCTGGTTGGTGACAACGGGGCCGGCAAATCAACTTTGGTGAAGGTGCTTTCCGGCGTGTACCCGGTGGACTCCGGTGAGATAGCGGTCGCCGGAGTGCCACTAGAGAAAGCCGACCCGCGGCTGGCCAGAGCTCGCGGCATCTCCACTGTGTTCCAGGATTTGGCGGTGGTAGAGACTCTGGACATTGCAGCGAATGTCTTCCTGGGGCAGCCACTGCGACGGTTCGGTATCCTTGCCGATCGGAAGAAGATGATCGCCCAGTCGGCTGAGATTTTACGTAGCCTGAAAGTGCGGGTTCCCAGCGTGCGGGTCGCCGCAGGGGAGCTTTCCGGGGGTCAGCGCCAAGGCGTAGCTATCGCCAGGGCTGTTCGCCAAGACACCCCCATCATCCTGATGGACGAGCCGACCGCGGCACTGGGAGTTCGGGAGACCGCACAGGTAGGCGAGATCATTCGATCACTCAGGGAGCAGGGGAAGGCTGTGATTCTCGTGTGCCACGACCTCGAGTTCATCTTCGCCCACGCCGACAGGATTCAAGTGCTTCGTCTCGGGCAGGTCCAGGGGGTGCGTGACGTTTCCGCCACGACTCGATCCGAAATCGTTTCACTGATCACCGGAGCGACAGCTCGCGACGAAGACCTGGAGGCTACCAACTGATGTCAGCATCACAAGAGCAGAACACTGTCCCTCACGGGGTGACGTCTTCTGTCGGTATAGTCGACGTCGACTTGGCAGAGCTCGATGTTCCTCTGCTCAAGCGTCTGGTCATGAGTCCATCGTTTGCGCTCAGCGTGGCCATCGGACTCTTTGTGATCTTCGGACTCACTCAGTCCGCCCAGTTCGCGAATGCTCAATCCTGGATCAATATTTTGCGGGATGCGACCCTCATAGCGATTCCTGCCGCGTTCGCCTGCATCGTGCTTGTCAGTGGTGGATTGGATCTGTCTGTCGGCTCTGTACTTGTTGCGGGCGCTATGACGGCCGCCGCGACCTCTTCTGCCGGGCTGGGGGCAGGCACTGCCTTCCTGGCTGGAACTCTGGTCGGGGCGGGGGTTGGACTGATCAACGGTTTCTTCGTGAACTTCGCAAAGATTCCACCCATTATCGTCACGCTGGGGTCGCTCTTCGCGGTCAGGGCTGCGGTGGTGGCATCGACCGGAGGCAATCCCATCGGCCCACTCCCTGCAGACTTCACCTTTTGGGGTCAGGGGGTCGTCTTCGGCATCCCGGTGGTTATCATCCTGGGCCTTGTCGTGGTCGTCATCGCGCACCTGGTTCTCAGCCAGACCAATTACGGGTGGTCGATCAGAGCACTAGGGGGAAACCTCAACGCCGCACGAAGCGCGGGTATCGCCGTACGGAAGATTTCGATCTCGGTCTACGTTCTTAGCGGTGCCGCGGCAGCTTTTACCGGCGCAGTGCTCGCGGCTCGGCTCGGCTCTGGGTCACCGACGTTCGGCCAGGGCTACGAACTTCAAGTGATCGCGGCTGCTGTGATCGGGGGAACAAGCATCTACGGTGCGATTGGCAGCGTTCCCGGTGCCGCACTCGGCGCGCTTTTGCTCAGCGTGCTTTCCAACGGGCTTGTGCTGCTCAGGGTTGATCCAACGTGGCAGAACTTCGTCATCGGCCTGGTCCTTGTTGCGGCAGCCGGGCTTGATGTATTCCGGCGGGGCCAGATGTTCCGGGTCTCAGCGAAACGAACTGCAGCCTCGAGAAAGGCCACCTCGTGATCGAGAGCGATCAGATGACGGGAACCCACGTGCGGCAGGGCGGTGAATCCGGGATGCCACGAATCACCGCAGTGGAAACAATCCGAACACCACTCCAACCCAACGTCACACTCGTGGTGCTGCACGATGACGCTGGCCAGTCGGGGCTCGGCGAGACCTTCTACGGTTCCAGCAGCGTTGAGGCCTACATCCACGATGTTGCGGTGCCGCTCCTTGCTGGTAACAAAGCTCCAACCTCACCCTCCAGCACATCGCGACTGCTATCCGGGTATGTGGGCTACTCCGGCTCCGGCTCGGAGATCAGGGGCAACTCGGCGATAGATATCGCACTCTGGGACTTGCTCGCCAAGCGCGCATCGATGCCCCTGCGGGAGCTTCTGGGAGGGCCCACGCGGGAACGTATCTCGACGTACAACACCTGCGCAGGCAATGACTACGTCAATGCACAGTCGCGCCAATCATCGACAAACTGGGGGATCGGGTCCGGGGCCGGAAAGCGCTACGAAGATCTGGAGGCATTTCTTACCAGACCGGGCGAGCTGGCCAAGGAATTACTTGATGAGGGTTACACCGGAATGAAGGTCTGGCCATTCGATCTTGCAGCAGAAGCCAGTTCCGGAGATCACAAGACATCCCTCGATTTTGGGCTGCGTGTTCTCGGGGAGATTCGTGACACTGTCGGCGATGCAATCGACCTGTACCTCGAGCTCCACTCGCTCTGGACACTCCGCGGTGCCGAGCGCCTCGTGAGGGCACTCGACTCATTCGATCTGGCATGGGTGGAGGACCCGCTCAGAGCCGACCACGCCCACGCACTCCATTCCCTCAAGCAATCAACCAGTATTCCTATCGCGGTGGGGGAGAGTATCGGCGGCGGGCTGAGCCCATACCGCTCGCTTCTCGAATCACGGAGTATCGATATCGCGATTGTCGACCTCGGGTGGAGCGGAGGAATCACGGCAGGTCTGAAGTCTGCATCGATAGCCGAGCAATACGGAATTCCCATTGCGCCTCACGATTGCACTGGACCGGTTTCTCTTGCCGTGGCAACCCACTTTGTGACCTCGATCCCCAACGGATACGTCCAAGAGGTTTCGCGCGCGTTCTATCACGGCTGGTACCAGGACATCGCTTCTGGGCTTCCCGAGATCACGGACGGTTGGATTACCCCAGCCGCTTCACCGGGCCACGGCGTTGTCCTTCTCGACGAATTCCTTGCGTCACCCTCAACCATTCGAAGGATTTCCCATTTCTAGGAGACCAGCCACTGCGGGTGAAACAATGCTCGCGCTGAGGTGGCACAGCCGCATGGATGTTCGGCTCGATATCGTCGACTGTCCGGTCGTGACCCGTTCGAATGACGTACTCCTTGCGGTTGAGGCCTGCGGAATCTGTGGCACTGACATCGAAGAGTGGTGTGAAGGGCCGATTGCCATTCCCGCTGCTCGCGTTCGAGGGGATGCCGCCAAGCCCCTGACTCTCGGGCACGAATTCTGCGGGCGAGTGATCGACGCAGGGAGTGAAGCCCGTTTTGAGGTGGGGGAACTCGTTGCTGTGGAAGTCAATATTCCCTGCGGAGAATGCCCCGCCTGCCACGATGATAGGACGAATAATTGCCCATTCACGGTGGCCCTGGGCCTGCAAGACGACGGTGGGCTTGCAGAATATGTGGTGGCTCCCGCGTCATCATGTGTCGCTGTCGACGGATCGGTAGACCCGCGCGTGCTGGCCTTCGCTGAACCGCTGGCCGTGGGAGTTCATGCCCTCTCGCGGGTCACCCTTCGCGAGAGTGATGACGTGGCGGTATTTGGGGCGGGAGCAGTCGGGGTGCTGCTCGCACTTCTCCTTCGAAGGCGGGGCAACAGGGTAGTCGTGGTTGAGTCGTCGATGAAGAGACGGGATCTCGCTCGTCAACTCGGGTTTGAGGTTACCGATCCTCAACTTTCAGAACTGGATGTGAGTTCTCGTTCACGTTTCGACGTCTGCTTCGAGGCGACAGGCAATCCACATGCCGTCAAGGCAGCCATAAAGGTCACCCGGGAGGGTGGAAAAGTTGTGCTTCTCGGTGTCGGCACTCGGGATCTCGGCCTCAGCGCGTGGAATCTGGTGGAGGGCGAAATATCGCTAATCGCCTCCAAATCGCACACCATGAAGGACTTCGCTCAGGCTGTCGACAACCTGGTCTCTGGTGCGATTGACGTCACCAGTCTGCCGCTGGGGGAGTTCCGCCTCGAAGATGCCGTTGTGGCATTCGAAGGGGCACGGTCACATCCGGATGCGTATCTCAAGCGAATGATGGTGAGCCCGTCTGTGGCTCAGCGCGATGAGTAACGCGATGCGGCAGGGCCATCCGGTTGGCTTGATTCCCGTCGTTACGATCGACGACTATCGCTACGCGCCGCAGCTTGTTCGCGCTCTTGCCGAGTCCGGAGCAACCTCGATTGAAATTACGCTTCGAACTCCTGCTGGTTTCCGTGCGATTGAGGCAGCGATCGAGGAAGGGATGCTGTCGGTTGGTGTTGGGACGGTCACCACTGTTGAAGACCTTCGAAGGTCTGTCGACGCCGGCGTCGAGTTCGTGGTTTCCCCCGGTTTTCGAGCAGATATTGCGGATGCAGCCCGGGAACTGGGCGTGTTGGCCATACCCGGCGTCGCAACCGCAACAGAGGTGATGATGGCCGCAGCCAGCCAGGTGAAGCTTGTGAAGTTCTTTCCGGCGGCGGCGGCTGGCGGCGTTCCCGCTCTTCGCTCGTTGGCCGAGGTCTTCCCTGACACTAAGTTCATGCCCACTGGCGGCATCAGCGCCGATGACGTGCGCGCCTACCTCGCCATAGATTCTGTTGTCGCGGTTGGCGCATCATGGTTGGCGCCGCGCGCCATGATCGCAGAGTCCAGATTTGCGGAGATCGGCGCAGCGTACGCGCGATCCACGGCATCCGTGGCGGATCTCCTATCGTGACCTACGACGTTTACACTCTGGGCGAAAGCATGGGGGTCATTCAAACTCCGACCGGCACCCTCTTCGATGGCGCGTCCACCTGCCGTGTGGGCATGGGGGGCGCTGAGTCAAACGTTGCCATTGGCACTGCCCGCCTCGGCCTTCACGTGATGTGGGTTGGCAGGGTCGGAGACGACTCGCTCGGGCGGCGCATCACCAAGGAACTGCGCGGCGAGGGGGTCAACGCACAGGTCACCGTCGACGACGGAGCTTCCACGGGCATCCTGTTGAAAGAGATGCGAAGCGTCAAGCACACGAAAGTGACGTACTACCGCCGAGGCAGTGCGGGATCGCGACTCGACGCAAATGATGTCCACGAGAGTGCCCTCGCGGAGAGCCATATCCTGCATGTCACCGGAATAACTCTTGGCATCTCTGACTCGGCACGTAACGCTGTGCGGCGCGCAGTGGACATCGCTGCATCGGTTGGAACGGCAGTCTCTTTCGATATCAATCATCGACACTCTGTCTGGGGAAGTCGGAGTGCAGTGCTGGATTACACCGAAATTGCTAGTCGCGCTTTGATACTTTTCGCCGGTATTGACGAAGCCCGACTGATCCTCCCGCCTTCTACGCCGGATCACCAGCTCGCCGCCGAACTCGCCGAGAGGTACGACATACCTGAGGTCATCATTAAGCGCGGAGCAGATGGCGCCGATGCGATCATCGACGGAAACTACCTTCAAGTCGCCGCATATGAGGTTCCGGTCGTTGACTCCGTCGGCGCTGGGGACGCCTTTGTCGCGGGCTACCTGGCAGCACGAGCGCGGGGGGCAGCGCCCATCCATCGTCTGGAGACTGCCGCGATCGTCGCCGGATTTGTCTGCATGTCCCCGGGAGATTGGGAGGGAGCTCCCCGGTGGAGCGATATCGAAATCGCGAACGACGCAGAGTGGGTGAGTCGATGAAGGCCCCACGACCAGATTCGCTGGCGTTATGGCAGCCGTGGCCCTCTTTCTCAACCCCTTCAGGCTCACACGGTATGACGGGAGCAGCGATCAT